>JAFGLT010000063.1 GCA_016927895.1 Candidatus Bathyarchaeota archaeon
AGATAACACTACTGTTGTTTTGTTCATAGGCATAAAATACTTCCAGTTTCTGCTGTAAAAGCGTATTTGTCAAGGTTTCTTGACTAAGCTCTCTTTTGCACACCATAGCTAGTGTTTGTGTTTTCTCACCAGTAGGAAAACAGCAAACATTAGAAAAATGAGCCTGAGATAACAGAAATTTGGTTCAATATGCGTTAATTCATTTGCAGTGTACTATAGATATTGGTGTGGCATGAAGTATCTAACATCCAAAATTACTTCACCTAGCTTTACGGAAGCTTCTAAACTGCGGTAATGAAATCCACCAAAATAAAGATCCCAGCCAATAACAAAGATTTCTCGAAACTCAATTGTTTCCCCTGCATGAAGAACATCAAGCTTTCTTGTGATATTATGCGGGTCTTCATCAATGTTGAGCCTTTTTATCTCCACAGTCAACCCCTCTATATCGCTAATTCCAAAATTTTGAACACTCACATTGAAGGTCATTGCTATTGTCATTCCAACTACATTCTGCCAACCGTATTGTGATGAAAAATTAGTAATCAGTACTCGGGGGTTAAAGTCAAGCCTTTTCTGCAGTAAATTAAGTTGTTCTTGTAGTTCATCGTTTTTTCCTTGTAAGTCTCTGTTTTGACCTTGTAGTTCAGCATTTTGCTCTTGAAGCTCGTTTATCTGCTGTTGAAGGTCATTATTTGTAACAAGCCAACCAGCAACCGATAGAGAAAGAACAGCAATTAGAAAAACTACCAAACTCTTCATTTTCATAGACATAAGACTCCATGCAAGTTTCTGCTTTAAACTTGGATTTTTCACCCTAAAAGCAGTTTTTGTCAAGTTTTCTTGACTAACTAACCTCAGCGGTTTAGTCAAAGTTTCTTGACTAAGCTTTCATCCACTCTAGTGTTTGTGTTTTCTCAATAGTAGAAAAACAGTACACAAACATACTACAATAATTACTGATACAGTAGCCACCAATAATGTTGGAAAAGGTTCTTCTATAGTGAAGAATAGTGTTTCAGATTTTCCTATGTTCCCAAAGTAGTCAGTTACATAAACTGTAATGTTATGTTTTCCAAAAGGTAAACTAGTTAATGTTGTGCTGCCAGTAATTGTCACGTTATCTAGTCCATCTAAGCTGTATGAAACCTTGGCAACTGGCTTGTTTGCAGTAAAGTTTAACGGAACATCAGATGAAGCATATTTTTTGTTTTCCACAGAAAGAATGAAGACGCTAGGAATCAGATATGTTGTGAAGTGGGTTATGTCGGAATAGGTGATTAATGAGAATTCAGCTGTAGTTTGTGTATCTGAAGGACGATAATAGCTTACTGACTTAACCCAGGCTTGTATGGTGTGGCTTCCTTCTGATAATCCAGATAAATTTCCTTCAAGGCTTAAAATTTGAGATTGACGGTTTGGGTTATCAGAAATAGTTACTCTTTCTCTCCCGTCTATAATATAACCAATAGAAAGTAGAGAATGAACTGAATTATTTTTGAATGTTGAAGTATCTATAGTTATGGAATAAGGAACAGTGGTCAAATTATACTTCTTATTCTGTTGAGGCGTTTCTATTTTGATTGAAGGGGAATTTCTATCAGGTGTGGAAGGATAGTAAAGAGGATTTGGATTTGCCAAAGTTGAGTCAACAAACTGCATTCCAGCTACTATTGTGAACAAAAGTGTGATTGTGAGGGCTAATGCTTTCCTCTTCATAGACACCAATAGGAGCTGTCTTTTTCTGTTTAAAAGGTGTTTTTGTCAAGGTTTCCTGACTAAGAATTCTACGACCCAAAATTAGTCCATAATGGTCTTTTAATACCACTTCTGCTGGTCAAGACCAGTCAGGTGAAAACTTTGGTGAAATACAAATGCTTCAAAACACAATGCCCCATCTGTGGAAACTATGGCAGCCTACAACTATTCATCAACAAACAAGGCAAAGTAACATACGCTAGAGTCAGACACAGCAAGGGCAAAGGCAAATACACATACTGCAAAATAACAAACATAGAAGCACTCAAAACTTTATTATCCAACAAAGGCATTCAACTCACTACTAATGACGTTAACAGTGGTCAACTAGGTCAGTGTGGTCAAGGGGTGGGATTAAAAACCCATGACCACCAACTTAACAAAACAAGCTTCATTCAACAAAATAAGTGGGCGGGTAGCTCAGCACGGATAGAGCATCACCCTCCTAAGGTGGGGGTCGTGGGTTCGAATCCCACCCCGCCCGTTGGAAGCAAAAAATCTTTGGCGCGCTATACTACTATATGTTTACTTCTTGATGAACTTGAAGGCCAGAGGCATGACAAAGGTTATTGCAAAAGCAACTAACGCATATTTTATGAAGTTTATGTAAACTACTGCGCCAAGTGACAAGAAATTCAAAACAAAGGATATCATCAACGACAATCCGAATACAGTTACAAGTCCTACCACTGATCTGATGACCTTGGTCCATCGATTGACATTCACAGAAATATTTACCCGTTTAGATTCAAGGGAAAACCCAACGGAAAGACCAAAAAGACTTCCACAGATTAGCGCGGAGTTTCCTCTGGTAATGTCAGGAAATACAGCTAACGAAAGCCCAAAGAGAAGTACAGAAATAAGAGGCGTCAGATAATCCCGCAGCCAACTCGGAACACTGCCTAGCTTGCTTTCGAGGTGGGGAATAGCCTTGTAGGCTACTATCAAGAAGACAGCACCGAAGAGGATTCCGCCAAGAACGTCACCCAGATAGTGAACTCCTAGATAGATCCGAGATAAGCCAATTAAAAAGATTAATGCAAAAAAGATTATGTGCACCCAAGCTTTCTTGATTTTTAACCCCGCCCATCCCCAAAACGTTACAGCACTTTGCGAGTGCCCGCTTGGAAAACCGTAAGAGACGTCGTCTTTAAGTATAATTCGGTACTCGCTGGGGGGTCTATCCATTCTGAAAGACATCTTAAGCCAATAGTTCAAGTGTGCACTTAATAGAAGTACATAGGAAATCTGTACTCCAGCCCTTTTGTTAAAACACCAGTACGTTATTGCGATTAGAGACATGTAGGTATAATGTTCACCTAAAAGAGCGAAAAAAATGAAAAGAAGATCTAGAGTTGGTGAAAGAACTGATTGAAGAGCCTCTATTGCCCCGGTTCCGAAGAGTATATCCACATCAAACATCCTTTGTCATTCTGCAAGACTATTTTTTACCACAACAATGTTATGTTCTTGGCGGGTATTTCTTGTATCTGGGATAGAGATACCCATAATTATCCCATTTACCAAGTAACGAGTGCGAGTTTATTTAAGCTACGTTTAGTTTCTAAACACTATCGCGCATTTTTATGATCCCCCTTTGTTCTTTCTGTTCTTGACAGCAAGAAATTTTAAAAAAGAGGAAGGTTGTGCGGGTGATATCTCCACTTGGTGGTGGGTTCGAATCCCACCCCGCCCGTTGGGGACGAACCCCGGCCGGTTTTGGAGACTCAGATTGTCTATTCGCGTTTTCTGAGGATCTAAATTGTTGTAGTCGCAAACGTACTCGTAGCTCACTTCTTTTTTGTTTAAAATTAGCACGGAACCACGCTGTTTAAAGAAATCTGTGGGGGTCAATTCACGTATGTTTTGTCTGTCTTCTGGTATAGTTTTTTGTTACTGTGAAAAAACGCGTAGATGATTTGTTAGGTTGTTATTGTCTGGTGAGTATGAGACTGTTGGTTGCGGTGTAGACTTCTTGCTCGTAAACCATGCTCCAATAATCGCTCCAGGTTCCTGTGATTATGTCTGTGGTGAAGTTGCATTCGCATATGGTTCTGTCCCCTGTTTTCAGTGTTAATCGTGTCCCGCTGATTGTGCCAGTGAGGAACATAGGTGAGACGTCAGGAGTGTATCCTGAATCTGAGACTAATTGGCGATCGGATACTGTGAAGTACACTTCAACGTTGACTGTGTTTTCGTCGTTTGTTGCGGTGATAATCCAAGTCATTGTGCGGTTTTCTGAACCTACGTCTTCAAGTTCGCCGAAGGTCTCGAAGTCAGTTTTAATGTAGAACTTTACGGGAAAGGTAGTTTTCCATGTGCCTTCAAGATTTCTAGCTGCAGTCAGAGGCGTCGCTTCAGGTGTAGAGTCTCCACCGTCTATGACTTGGAAATCGTCGAATATGCCCAAGTAGTAGAAGGTAGCTATGGTTACCGTGAAAGCTATTATCACTATAGCTGCAGTTTGCAGTTTTGACATTTGCTTAGGTTGCTTAGCTGAAGCCGTTGCCAAACTCTTCACCAGATTCTGAGTCCGCTTATTGAACAATTAACCGTTACGTATCCATAATACTGTCTCCAAATACAATACTTGATGTTTTAAAATAATCCCATTGCTGTCTCAGATGTTTTTTTGCTCTCCTTCGGAGGGGGTATGGAAAATTTTATTAGGTTGTGTAAAAAACTACACAGCAGTGAAAAAAGTTACGAGTGGACTAATGCTTTGAGTGCTTTAAGCAACATCAATACCAGAACAAAAATCATCGCATCAGTAGCTATATTCTCCGCACTTTATGGGGTAATAAGGCTCATACCGTTAGGTCCAATGATTGGTCTTTCAGCTTCATTCTCAGTTTCTGACAGTCTCGCTCCGTTGTACGGAATAATATTAGGGCCTTTCACAGGTGGCATAAGCATAATCATAGGCACTTTTTTAGCTATGGCACTCGGCAAGGCGCCTGTATTTTTAGGCTTAGATTTCCTTCCAGCGTTCGTGAACGCTGTTGTTTTAGGCTTCCTTGTAAAGCGGAAATGGAAAGCTGCTGTGCTGCTTAATCTCGTTTTAATTATAATATTCCTTCTAAGTCCCTATTCATTGCTACTAGCTGAAATCCCGATAGGTAGTGGAACCCTGTCTTTTCCATTTATATGGTTGCACATAGTAGCGTTTATCATACTGATTTCACCGTTACGTTCCAAAGCAATTTCTTGGATTGAATCACTTAAAACATCCTCCTTGCCTTGGGGTTTAGCTATTGTAGCTTTCATCGGAACAATGATGCAACACATCACAGGAAACCTGGTTTTTGAACTTACATGGGGTGTACCCATCGGCGGATTAACCGCTGAAGGCTTCCAAGGAATCTGGACTGTTGCTTTCTTCGCTTATCCGATAGAGCGCGCAGTGTTAGTGCTTATTACAGTGCTCGTAGGCGTACCATTGGTTAGAATTCTCAAGAGATCTTTGTTTATAGATAGTAAGACTGTGTCTGCTGAACAAAGTTAAGAGCTTGGTAGTATTCCTCAGAATAACTCATGGTCTTGAATATACTCTTTCCCAGTTTTCAACCCAATCTCAGCTTTTGCTAGCTCGTTTCCCAAGTAAGCAGCATGGTCAAGCCTAGTTATCAACCCAGTCTCCACGATTTTGGCATATACTGTCTCTGCAGTTTTGCCTTTGATGATGTTGCTTGGTTTGTCTGCCTCGGCACTAGTGAAGTGGAGTGCTACAATGTTTTCCGCGTTGCGATCAACGATGATTCTGAATATGCCTTGCCGGTCCAAAGTCGATAATTCTGCTTCTTCCTTAGCCATAGTCACGTGCGCGTCTTCCTCAAGTGTCTTGTCGTATTCTTCTTCATGTTTCCGCTTGTCCTTCAAAATCAACAGGTCAATGCCAAGGTCCTTCGGAACTGAACCTCGCCGTTTAGCCAGAAACATCATCTTAGCCGCGACGGCTTCTTCCCTAACTGTTCCTTTCGCTTTACTGCTTTTCTCCGTAGCCAACAACATACTGGCGTTCACTTCAGACGACAAAAGCGCAAGCAAAGCATTAACTCCAACAGAGTCTGCGTCAAACAATTCTGTAACGTTGGAGACACCAACAAAAAGGGGAACATCAGGGTTTCTAAATGCAAAATCACGGAAAGCAACCATTGACTCCAAAACGTTTGAAGGTTCAAGAATCAAGTCTGCCATAACACGTTTCATGCCCAACCGCGCCGCTTTTTCCATAATTTCCTCTAGAAAACTTATGCGGTCTTCAGCTTTTCTGG
>JAFGLT010000007.1 GCA_016927895.1 Candidatus Bathyarchaeota archaeon
CCGTGCTAGACTACGGACCCCCTTGTACAGAGAAGAATTACGTAGAGCCATTAAAAGATTTACGAAAATTCTTATTAACCAACATGCCATTAAGTTTTTGTTCGCTGTATAGCGGGCCGGTAGCTCAGCACGGCTGGAGCGTTCGACTGATAATCGAAAGGTCGCCGGTTCAAATCCGGCTCGGCCCACTCTTCTTTCGGTCCATGATAAAATGCCTCTTAACTAGTTTTACTGTATTTGTTGCAATCGGGTTTAGTGTGTGGATATTATACTGATTAACAGCCTTGCTTTTAATAGGGTGGTGTGAGAGGTGTTTAGAAATTCGTTAATAGATTATAACGTAAATTCGAGGGCTTATTTTCCGCATTAATTGATTAGCAATGGGATATTTTGAAGTTTTTTACTCTAACTTTTTATCTCCACAATTTCAGCGGCAGAAAATGTTTGATTTAAATCGCTTTTAAATTTGAGGTAAGTTTCAAGTAGCTCCTTGCCTGTCTGGGTTAACTTGGCTCCTCCGCCGCCAACTTTTCCTCCTCTGTGAGTAACTAAAATTGGTTTTCCTATTGTCTTTTCTATCTGTTTGAGTATGCCCCATGCCTGCCGGTACGACATGTTTAGTCTCTCTGCGATGGCTTTCAAGGTGCCTTCTTCTTGAATGCCCTGTAATAGCTCAAAGGCGCCCTGTCCAAACACGTAGCCATCTTCAGTTTCTAGCCAAATCTTGAAGCAAGGCTTCAACTTCACCAAAGCCAACAACCCTCTCTTAGCCCTTTGTTCATTTATTCTCATATTGCCGTATAACACTTTTCATACTAATAGAATACTTAGCTGTTTTTTCTAGAGTTTTCTTCTGTATTTCAAGTATCATAACTTTCAAATAGCGCCATCAGAACTGGAACGTCGGAGAAGAGCTCGAAATCGAGGAGTTTAAAATGAAAACTTCTAAAATTGCTGTGGTTACTGTTGTTCTTGTTCTGATTGTTTCTCCAATTGCCTACGCTGCCCTTTCAAACCAGCTTGAAGCCGGAGCTCATGGTGTTGGGTTGCTGAAGACCGCTGACGCCTTTGCATACATCGGAGACTCGGTTACTTACAAAATACAAGTTTACAATCCTTCAGAATTTGGCCTTTTCAACATAAACGTGTCTGACCCGATGCTTGGCCTCGAAGAGACGATACCGTTTCTGGCTGCGGGAAACACTACTGGCGTTACATTTGTTATGCAGCGTGAAGTTTTAGGTACCGACCCAAATCCTTTGGTGAACACAGTCTCGGTTGAAGCTGTTGACTCCGAAGGTGCATATTCCACTGCATCCACTCAGGCTGTAACTGAAATTGCGGAAAAATGGCTTGAAATCACCAAGACTGGTCCAGAATTTGCTCATGTAGGCGATGCTGTAACATACACTATTGTCGTCGAGAACGTGGGAGAATCTGACCTTGCAAATGTTACTGTTAACGATGAAATGCTTGGATTCGCTTGGATGGGTGACCTTTCAGTTGCAGAATTAAACGTTTTTAACGTGACCTATGTTGTTCCAGGAAACGCTTCTGACCCGTTAACAAACGTCGTGACCGCTTATGCTGAAGTTAATGAGACAATCGTTTATGCTGAGAGCGAATGTTCCATAGATATTCTTCACCCTATGTTAAACATAAACAAAACGGTTGAGCCTCAAGAAGTCTGTGGAGAGCAGAACGTTACCTTCACGATAACTGTTAACAACACTGGAGACGCAGAGTTGTACAATTTAACGTTGACTGATTCAATGTACGGTGACGCGCCAGATGAGCTTATTCCTTCAATGCTTGCGCCAGCCGAGTCTTTCGTATGGTCTTTTAACGCTACCGTAAGCAACAAATGTTTTGTTAACAAGGCTAAAGCAACGGGTGTTGATGTTCTCGGGAACACAGTGTATGCTTGTGACAAAGTCAGCGTGTATGTCAAATGCCCAGTGTGTCCCCGAAGTAAGGGTTACTGGAAGAATCATCCTGACGATTGGACTGTCGAAGAGGTTGAAGTTGGCAATGTTACTTATTCAAAGGAAGATGCGATGTGTATCCTGAAGGGAGCAAACTCAAAAGATGCTACTCACATGCTATTGGCACAGTTTATAGCGGCAAAGTTGAACAGAAATTGCGGCACCACTTCGGTTTTCACATACAGATACAAAGAGGTAAACATCGACACTGTTATCGTTGATGTTGATGTCTTCTTGGGTGACCACCCATTAGGATCGGACCCTCGAGGCGATGCACGCCAGGAAGCATTGTCACTGAAGGATTTGCTTGACGCATACAACAATCAAAGCGAATAGAACCTGGAAAACAACAGTTACGCCGATTAGCTTCAACAAGCTACTACTCTCTTTATTTTTTTAGCTTTTGTAAGAGTGTGTGCTCACCGCGCTATGTCTCGCTTATTCAAGTTTTCAATGTGAACAGTTTTTTAGGAGTTGCCTTTGGCGTATTGTTTTAAAGTCTTCCATAACTTTGAGCATAGGGCCGTCTGGCGGTTCTAAAGCTTTATAAATTGAAACGGTCAAGAGTTTGTTTTAAGGAGAGGATTCCTTTTTGGTTAAAGAAGAAGAAATGATAGAGGAACTGAAGAAGATTCGCGTTGCGCTTGAAACTAAACCTCCTCCGCCACCGCCGACAGGGTTATGGAATGAATTCAAAACTTTCTTGGAAAACTATAAGGTTCTGGGGCTTGCAGTTGCTTTCATCATGGGTGTCTACTTAGGTGGACTCGTGCAGTCTTTGGTCGCAGATTTGTTGATGCCTGTAATCGGGCTTGCCATTCCAGGGCTCGGTAACTTGGCGACATGGAAAATCCCTGTTCCAGCAACGCCTTTGGATGCTAGTGGAAACCCGCCTGCAGACTACACCGGTCAACTATTCGGCATAGGTCCATTCTTGGTGGCTTTGATAACCTTCTTCATCGTTGCCTTAGTGGTTTTCATAATAGTTAAGGTAACGAAGAAATGGGGTATCAAATAGCTGACTGCTGTTTAGTCTTGCTGAGGTTTAGAGGAGACATCACTGTCATTGACGCGTTGCGATGCTTAGTTTCATTTCCCCCATTTTTATTTTTGTAGGTAGGACAACTATAGCTTTTGTCGAGTTCTTGTTTATGTTACTTCGTTCTTTGACTTGACCACTAAAATTGCGCTGGCGATTGATAACGCCGCTACGGATATTCCCGAAAGCAGTATGCCCTCTGAAAAACCGTAATCGTAGTACCAGACATCTACGAAAGTGAACACTACTGAAGCAAACATGACCATTGTTCCCAGAACTGAAATTTTGACGCGTTTTCCAGATAGTGATAGTGCGCTCCCAGCGAAGCCAAATGCCGATGCAATAATCGCAAAAACCCCAAAAAACAAAAATCCGATGAAAGTAGATGCATCATAACCATAGGCAGCGTAGTAGTCAATGTATGATAGGTAATTTACTACTCCGATAGCTCCAACCGCGACGGAAAAGGCTGCAGCAATCATTGCTAGCAGTCCTGCTCCAGTCGCCAAACCTGTGTTTTGTGGCTTCGAATCGAAAGGAATGCCACAGTACGCACAGAAGCTGCTTTTTTCGTCCTGAATCTCTTTACCACATTGGGCACATTTCAACTTTGTTTCTCCTTCTTGAGTTCTGTACTGCATTCTACGTGTTACTATTTATGTGTATTTCAAAATTCTATCTTTTATTTATATAAAAAAGGAATGGAATGTGATTGCTGTCATTCGCTTTTAACTCGGTCTCTCGCGGCGCTGCTGTTGATGGATGCAGCCGCAGCTAATCCAGAAAATCCTGCTCTCTGCAGAGTCTCTGTGGGCAAGGCGAACAGAATTGTGTTGCTTTGGTCTTTGCTTACGTCGCTAAGTGTTTCTAGGATTCTGAGTTGAAGAGCTATTGGGTTCTTCTGCATGTTCGCAGCAGCTTCCGTCAAAGTTTTAGAGGCTGTGAGTTCTGCGTTAGCCTTGATAATTATGGCTCTGGATTCTCTTTCAGCTTCAGCTTGCACCGCAAAGGCTCTTTGCATGTCTGATGGTAACACTACGTCTTGTAGCTCTATTTTCTGGATGTCTACTCCCCACTCTTTTGTGTAGCTGTCTACAATCATTTTCATCTTCTCCGCTATCACTTCTCTTTTCTCAAGTAACTCATCTAAACTGTACTCCCCCACAATATTTCTCAAGGAGGTTTGGGAGTAGCTTCTGATAGCGGCCCAGTAATCCTCTACACCTAGAATCAGTTTTTCCGCATCTTCAATCTTGAGGAAACCCACCGAATCAATCTTCACAGAAATGTTATCTTTGGTGATGGCACTCTGGCCTCTCAAATCGAAAGTCTGCACTCTCATATCCAGCCTAATCAGCGAGTCGATAAAGGGCATCTTCAAATGAATACCCCCATCAACGGTTTTCACTATTTTCCCAAATCTTATCACCGTCACAGTCTGCCACTGCTTAACTATGTAGATCATGGTGGGAAGCATAAGAATAACTATGATAGCAATGAACGATAGGATAAGCCAAGCTAATACATCTAACACGCTTTTTCACTTCTCCCCTAACAATATTCACTGTTTAACGGTTAAAATTTTTCGGGAGAAACCACAAGGTTCAGAAACACAATTCCCTATTTGGACTCAAAGCTTAAGCCAAACCGCATTTAAAAGAACACGCCAACAAGCCAGACACCAGCATATTTGGCTCCTATTAGGAATTGCATGCAGAAAAGAGGGCGGGGTCTACTCGGCGGGGCTTTCTGGCAAACATTAACCGGGTTTGGGTTTTGCCTTAAATAAGAGGTGGAACAAAAGTAGAGTGTACCAGGCAGTGTCGATGCTATGAGTTTGCATTTAAATCCTGAATATGAAAAGTTGCTGCCTAAAATGTCAGATGAAGAGTTCGCTGAACTTAAAGCCTCTATACAAGCGGAAGGGCAGCATTATCCGATTGTTGCCAACGAAGACTTGGTAGTGTTGGATGGGCATCACCGTTTCAAAGCTTGCATTGAGCTGGGTATCGAACCAGATTTTGAAGTGCGCAGGTTCGAAGATAAGCTTGTTGAAAAAAAGTTTGTTATAGAAGCGAATTTGCGGCGACGACACTTAACCAAGTTTCAGCTTGTAGAGTTGGGTGTTCCCCTGCTGGAGATTGAGAAGGCGTTAGCGAAAAAGCGGCAATCCGTAGCGGGGAAGACGGGGCGCAATATTCAGTTGGGGTTAGTGCCAGATGACGCTAAGCCTGTGTTAACTAAAAGCAAGGCAGCTGAGGTAGTCGCCAAGAAAGTTGGGGTTTCAACTCGAACTTTTGAAAGAGGCCAGAAAATCTTGGAGAAGGCAAGCGAAGAGGAAAAGCAGAAACTGCGGGAGGGAAAAGCCAGCATCGCAAAAGTCTACCGTGAAGTAGTTGCGCTTGAAAGAGGGATAGAGCCGGCACGTGAAGAAGACAACACGTCACCTGCCGCGGCTGAGTCTTCAGTTGATGATGCCCGTGCAGAACAGAATAAGCTTGCTCTGGTTGCCCTTCTGGAAAAATTGCGTGAAAAAGAAGTTTTTTGTCCTTCCTGTGGAAATACTATGTTTGAATGCAGCAAGTGCCATAAAACGCTGAAAGATTTGCTGAAGAACAGCAGGGAAGCCAAAGCATCTCAGGATTCAGGATAACACGGAAAGGGATAAGTCTCAGGTTCACAAAGGCTTTTTAGAAAGACTAAGGCTTCTTTTATTTTCACGAGTGGTTGTTATGCCTGAGCAAAGACAAAAGGCAAATTACAGTCTATCCGATTTGCTTAAGGCTTCGTGGATGCGTTCCTCAATAAAACTTGCTCTTATTGCCATAGTCGGAGGGGTAATCATAATTTGGCTTCTGAAACTCTTTAACGTCGCGGAGACACCTATGTTATCCGACGTAGGCGGCTTTTTTGCAACTTACGGTCTTGCAGGCATTTTTCTGGTAACCATCATAGCTGGAACAATCGTGCCTTTGGGAAGTCCTGCTTTGGTCGTAGCGGCGTCACCCTTTGTCAATCCTGTGCTGCTCATACTGGTTGCTACAGCCGGTTTCACCATAGGAATGTCAATCAACTATGGTTTGGCGTATAAGCTTGGAAGGCCTTACCTCCAAAAACGAGTATCCGCTGAACATCTCGAAGAAATAACGTTTGTCTGGAACAAGTGGGGATGGCTGCTCTACACCATATTCGGTTTAATCCCAGTTTTCCCCGTGGAGCTGCTTGCATTTGTATGCGGGTTCCTAAAGACAAGCATCACCGTTTTTCTAGCACTAAGCTTTATACCCCGTTTCATCACTTTTGCCCTTCTAGTCTATTTAGGACAATACATGGGCGCTTGGCTTGGTGTTGCCTAAGCTGTTAATTCTTCATACGTCGGTTTAAATATGCACACCTTTTAATTAGTAGAAAATTACTGTATAGAGCTATGGAGAGATGAGGCTGTGGTTTCATTAAGAGCTTTAGCTCCTTCATTAACGCGAATTACGATTGCTGGGGCAGTAGGTGCTGCGCTGCACATCGGACAAGGAAACTGTGACTTGGTAGACGCGAAAGCAGTAGAGTTTTCCAGAGCTGTTTTGGCGCAAACAGACATAGACGGTGAAGTTATTTGCTGTGAAGGTCCAAAAGACCATGCACCGGCATTCACAACCAGAGAAAAGGTGGGAACTGGGCGAGGACCAAAAGTGGAGTTTGTCGTAGATCCTGTGGACGGTACTACTGCGGTCTCAAAAGGCAGGAAAGATGCGATATCTGCTTTGGCTTGTGCTCCTGCGGGTCGCTTTCAGGTTCTTCCTGATGATGGTTACTACTTTAAAATTGCCACTGACTGGAATTCCATGGGTAAAATTTCCTTAGATATGTCGCTTGAAGAAATTGTAAGGACGGTGGCGCGGGAGAAGAATCGGCCCATTTCTAACTTGACTGTGATTATGTTGGAGCGCGAGAGGCATACGGAGCTGTTGAGGACTCTCCGGAAGCTTGGTGTTCGGATTATTTTGATTCCAGATGGGGATATTGCAGGCGCGGTTGTTTCGTGTATTCCTCAGTCTGGTGTTGATTTGCTTGTGGGTGCTGGTGCTGGTCCGGAAGCGACGATCGCGGCTACCGCTATGAAGTGTTTGGGCGGGACGATGCTTGTGAAGGTTTGGCGGGATAAGAAAGATGATGCTGAACGGATGGACAGGTTGAAGATGGTGGGTGTTGATGTGGAGAAGGAGTACACTGAAGATGAGTTGGCGAAAGGTAAAGAGCTTGTGTTTGCAGCGTCAGGTATTACAAAGGGTGAACTTTTGGATGGTGTGCGTTTGATTTCGAGTGGTGCGGTGGTGCAGTCGATTTGTATGCGGTTGCCAAGTGGGACTGTGGAAAGTTCTGAAACAACTCTGCGGTTTAAGGGCCATCCTGTGTATAAGCAGTTCTTGAATAGTCGCAACCACATGATGAATCAGGAGTAGGTGCAGTTTTTAGGCTGAACTGTTTGGCTTGGCAGTCAGCTGGTACCTTTTTTCTTTGTTTCATTGATGTTTCCTGACGGTTGCATGTTGATGGCGTTTTGAGGTGGCGCAGTGATGCGGGTCTGTTGTGTGATTTTTTTCTATAGCCCCTTTTACATAGAAACTATAAACAGCGGTGAGCAGGGTCGGATGGGCTTGTTTGAGATAGGTTTTTATCAGTACAAAATCCAGTTTAAGTTATGCCTGAGCGGGAAGAGCGCGTTCGGTTTGCGGCTTTCTTGAATTTTGGCTTCACTATCATAGAGCTTGTTGGCGGCTTTTGGACTAACAGTTTAGCGATTCTGTCTGACGCGTTGCATGACTTCGGCGATAGTATAGCCTTGCTTGCCTCATGGCTCTTTGAACGAGGCGCCAAAAAGTCGCCTGACGCAAAGCACACGTTCGGATATCAAAGGCTCTCGCTTTTTTCTGCTCTCTTTTCTGCTTCTATCCTAGTCGGAGGCTCAATCATCATAATCTTCCAAGCCATACCCCGATTCCTCAACCCTGAACCAGTGAACGCTTTTGGCATGGTGGGCATAGCAGTTCTCGGAATCACATTCAACGGCGCAGGCTTCTTTCTGCTGAAAAAGGGCGAAAGCCTAAACGAAAAAGTTCTTTCATGGCACCTTCTAGAAGACATGTTAGGTTGGGTTGGCATCCTTGTCGGCGGTATAATCATCTACTTCTGGCAGTTTTACCTGATTGACCCCATAATGACAGTTGCTTTAACAACGTTCATACTCTATAACGTAGCCAAAAACCTCCGAGAAGCAATAAACATCCTTCTCCAAGGAGTACCAAAACACATCAACCTCGAAGCCGTCAAACAGGAAGTCAAAGCAGTCAAAGGGGTAATTGGATTACACGACATCCACATCTGGTCACTCGAAGGAGAAACAGACGTCTTCACAGCACACGTAGTATTAGACGATGAAACCCTCGAAAAACAAGCTGAACAAACCAAACAAACCATAAAAGAAACACTCCTAAAACATCACATAGAACACTCCACAATCGAACTAGAAAGCAAATACCACTGCGCAGGCATGGTGTGCGAAGAACGACATAAGGCAACAAACGCGAAAGAAAAAGAAAGTCCTGTCGGCTAGATCCCACTCCTCTTTGAATAGACAACTAAGACTTAAGGCTGGTTCTGTGTTTTAGTCAAGGGGGAGTTGTGTCATGCTTAAATATGTGCTTTGGGTTCTTTTAATTTGTGTTTTATCTAGGAGGCTTAGGGTGTGCCCGCTATAGAAGTTGGTAGAGTATGTGTTAAGTTGGCTGGTCGCGAGGCTGGAAGAAAATGCGTTATCGTTGACGTCATGGACAAGAGTTTTGTTGTGGTAACTGGACCAAAAAAAGTCACGGGAGTAAAACGTCGCAGGGTCAACATTAATCATGTTGCGCCCACAGAAGACGTAATCCCGATTAAAAGAGGCGCTTCCGACGAGGAAGTCGCTCAGATGATAAAGGCTGACGACAAACTGGAAATGTCTGCAACCGAGAAGCCAATGTAAACTCTTAATACTCCAAACCTTCTTTTTCTAAACTTCAAGGAGAATGAACCTTTCACATGCCTAGAACAGTGCCTCCATGGGAAACCAAGCGTGAACTACTTGTAAAAGCAGAGGGTACGACCAACCCGAAGCACGGTCACAAGCCCTCTGAAAGACCCGCGGCAGAGTACATACGCTACGGCGTAATAAACTTGGACAAGCCTGCTGGACCCACAAGCCACGAAGTCGCCGCGTGGTCAAAAAAAATCCTGCACTTACAAAGCATAGGCCACGGAGGCACCTTGGACCCAAAGGTCACAGGCGTCCTTCCCATCACGTTGGAGGACTCTACAAAAATCGTTCAGGCACTTCTTCACAGCGGCAAAGAATACGTCTGCGTCATGAAACTCCACGGCGACGCCGAAGAAACGCGCGTCAAGCAGATTCTGGAAGAATTCCAAGACCAAATTTACCAAAGACCACCGTTGCGCTCTTCGGTTAAGCGGCAACTAAGGACAAGACGCATTTACTACATAGACTTCCATGAGATGAACGGGCGAAACGTTCTCTTCACAGTCGGCTGCGAAGGCGGAACCTACATACGCAAACTCTGCTACGACATCGGAGAAATCCTAGGCGTCGGCGCCCACATGCAGGAACTCCGCAGGACACGCGCAGGACCCTTCGTGGAAACCAGCAACAGCAAAGTTACGTTACACGATGTGGCTTACTGGTTCGGAGAGTGGGAAGAACAAAAAGACGAGAAACTCCTGCGGAAAATAATTCAACCCATGGAAACCGCTTTGGCTCTAATCCCCAAAATAGTGGTCAGAGACTCAGCGGTTGACGCGTTATGCCACGGCGCAAACCTCACCGCACCCGGAGTCTTGTCAGCTGAAACCGGCATCCAAAAAGGCTCCATGATTGCAGTTTTAACTCTGAAAGGCGAAGCCGTAGCGTTGGCGCAGGCTATACTCTCCACAGACGAAATCATGGATTTAAAGCGTGGAACCGTAGCGACTCTCCAACGCGTTGTTATGCCCAGAGGCACGTACCCGAAAGTTTGGAAAAGCGGTAACGCGAAATGACCGAAAAACGAAACCACAACGCAGAACACTATTTCGCCTCAACCCCGAAGTCTGAAGCAAAATTCGGCATGGTACACACACGCCTGCGAGGCGAAGACTTCAAGTTTCTAACTGCCTCAAGCGTTTTCTCAAAAAAACAGGTTGACTTAGGAACAAGACTACTCATCGAGGCTATGCAGCTTCCCGATGCTGGTGATGTCTTGGATGTGGGCTGTGGCTACGGTGCCGTCGGAATAGCAGCTGCCACCTCAAATCCCCAATTGCACGTAGTGATGACTGACGTGAACATGCGTGCTGTTCAGCTTGCAAGAAAAAACCTCAAAATAAACAAGTTGAGTAACGCTGAAGTCCGGTGCGGCTACCTGTACGAGCCAATCAAGGATTCAACGTTTAACTGCGTCCTCTCAAACCCGCCAGTAAGCGCGGGAATGGAAACCGTGAAAGCCATAATAACCCACGCGCCACGGGTTATGGCTGAGGAAGCCACTTTCCAGATGGTTATCCGATCCAAAATTGGCGCAAAAACATTACCTTCCGTTTTAACCGAGACTTTTGGTGACTGCATGGTTCTAGCGAGAAAAAGCGGCTACCGCGTGTTTCTGGCTAAAAAAGTTGACCTACGGTGAACCCGCTTGGTTTAGTTGATAGCGTCGATGTTTTGTTTGGTTTGCTGCAGTAGTGAGGCAAGCCATGCAGAACATCCCAAGCACGCGGCAGCGATGATGAATGTTGTGGAGAACCCTGAAAAACGGAGTATAGTATCCCACGCCGGAACCTCGCGCGCTGAAGCAGAATGAATTAGCATTTTTACTGACAATGACAAAAATATATATCGGGAAATGCCGAATTCGATCAAGAAACAGTTAGTTAGCAAAAGAGAACAATAAATATTAAATCTAACAGTTCTCATTTTTGCCTCGTAATCTTTGTAGTCGCATTTTTTTAATAATTTGAAATAATGTTTTTTCATTTAATCTTTTATATGCATTTAGAAACCCCAATAGTTCAATAGTCTAACAAATTATAAATATTGAATTCAATAATATCGCATTACGGATTATTTACGAGTTGACGATGATTGAATAGGAAAGCTCCATTTCTATTAATTTTCGTTATAATATTCTTAGCAATCGGTTCTGTAGCTGTTACTACAGCTCAAGATGGGGTCTATCCTTTATTGGCAATTTCTTCCAGTGAACTAGATTTTTACGCTGAAGAGAACGGGGCCCCTCAGACTATAGAATTAACTTTGGTTGGACTTGCACCTGGCGAAGGTGTTGATGTAAAAATTGTTGATGCAAAATTATACGATAATAGCTCAGAAGGAGACGGTGTAATTGTAAACATAAGCGAAGATGTTTTTGATTTAGAACAAAACGAAAACAAGTCAATTACACTGACTTTTGATCCTTCTGGAGAAAAAGCAGGAGTTTATGAAGGAGTTCTAATAATTACAGCCACAAATAAAACAGCATCCGCAGAGATCTTAACGACAAATATAAAACTTACAGCAAAAATCGAAAGCGCTCCTTTATGGTACAAATCCGTATACGCCCAAATATTATTCGTTTTTGGCGCAATTGCACCAATATTCGTAGGTTTAGCAATACCAGACAAGGAGGTTCCTTGGGAAAAGCCAAAGAGGTTCAAAGATTGGCTTCCAGACCACAAATACTCCAAGAGATTCTGGCTAGTTGTTCTAGGCGCAATTTCCGTTAGTTTCTGGTTAATATCAATTGTTTCTTTGTCTTTTACTGAACCCGGTACAATAATTAATACAGTATTAGTCACTCCCTTCCTTACATATGTTATAAGTTTTGTAAAAGACAAGAGAACCGAAAGATTAGAAAAAGAAAAGGCGTCAAGAACTATTCGAAATACCGGTATTGAGAAAGATATCGAATTGCTAAGGTCAATTATAGGGGAGATTTCAACTCATTGCGCCAGCTTCAATCCTCATCTTTATCAAAAAGAATTCGAATTCGAGACACGCACCTATTCAATAGGAAAACATCAAACAACGGCTTTTGATAATTGCTACAAAATACTCTTTAATAAAAGTGGAAGTTTATCCAGAAAAGTCTGGGACGACTCTCGCAAACAAGGATTGGTAGCTGACTTACCTATCTTGGAACTCGAAAAATACTATGATTTCATAGAGTTCTATAATCGCTACTATTCTCGTGCATTAAACTTATTGACTTTAAAAGAAACGAAGGATATTAAACCTTCAGATATTGAAACAGACAAATTTGATTTTTCAAGCTTTC
>JAFGLT010000064.1 GCA_016927895.1 Candidatus Bathyarchaeota archaeon
GAGCCTGTGTCGTCTCCCGACCCATCTTCGACGCCTCCGCCCACCGCTCCACCAGATCAAGCAAACATCTCAACAAACACGGCTAATATGACATTACTTGGAATAATACTTGGCATAATAGTTGTTGCTACCCCTATTGCCAGCTTTATTAGTGGGTGCCTGCTTTACTTCAAAAAACGTAACCCCTGAACCGAGAATTACCATCGTAACATTGAAGCAATGGTCCACTTTGCGTTTCAGCCTTTAAATAAGGGGGGCTATAGTCTCCGAGAACACAACATTCCTCACCGACACCACTTCGATGCGCGTTTTTTGGCACCGTAGTAAACTGCTCCTGCGATTAAGCATACACCGCCGATTATCCACGCTTGCGTCGCAACAAAGAGAACAAACAGCAACAGCACAATACATGTGCCTAAACCCACTATCGGAACCAGCTTGTGATACCGTCTTTTCTCGTTTTTCAATTTCAGTGCAGACGCGTTCGTGAAGGCATAATAGAAAAGCGCTCCGAAAGTGCTAACCGCCACAACCCCTGTCAAATCGAAAAACAAGACGAACAAAGCCATCAAAATTCCCACAGTCCAAATCGAGTAGTAAGGCGTGCAAAACTTCGGGTTAACCTTAGCCAAAACCTGCGGCAAGTCTCCTCCCCTAGCCATGGAATAAGCCATACGCGAGACACCCAAAACCGCCGTCAACAGCACGCTAGCCGTCGCCAGCAAACCCCCAAAAGTCACAACCTGCACTGCAATCGAACTTCCAGTAGCGCTTATTGCATCCGCCAACGGCGAGTTTGAAGCCGCCAGCTCCGTTGACCCCACAAGTCCCACAGCAACTATCCCAACAAGTACATATATTATGGTGGAAACTGCAAGCGCCAAGAGCAAAGCCTTCGGCACGTTACGTTTAGCGTCTTTAACCTCTTCCGCTACAACCGCTGCTCTCCCGAACCCCGTGTAAGCAAAGAAAATGAAGTAAGCGCCGTACAATACTCCCGGATTAAAAGGTTCAAACGGTGTGAAGTTCGAGGTGTTTACATTTATCGCCCCAAACACCACAAAAAACCCCAGAATCAGCAGTTTTGCAATGACAAGAACCGTGTTTAAACGAGCTGATTTACGCGCCCCAAAGAAGTTCAAGGCCGTAAACGCCAGGCATAAAAGCGCAGCCACCACGTTAACCGGTAAATCTGGAAACGAAGCGGTTAAGTAATATGCGAACCCGAGGGAGACCGCTGCTCCCGTGAAAGTGTTGGAAACCATCCACATCCAACCCGCCAAAAAACCTGAAAAAGGCGAAATGACCTGTCGCGCATACTCGTAAACGCTTCCCTCCACAGGTTGCCAGGCTGCTAACTCCGCAAAACTCAAAGCCGTAAAGAACGCAATTACCGCCGCCACAACCATGGACACCACTAACGCTGAGCCTGCCAAACCCGCTACGATGCCTGTTACGACGAAAATGCCCCCGCCGATTATGGCGCCCACGCTTATTGCTGTAGCATCCAATAAACTCAGCGAACGCTTCAACCTGTTTTGCGGTTCATCGTTTCCCATGTGTCCTCACATTCACAACCACGTTTACCAATCACACACTATAAAGTTAAGCGATAGATGCTAACGCCCAGCCGCGCTTTTATTCTATCGCGAAACCACCATCTATATTCTGCCTGGAAGTTTCGGTTACTTGCTACTTCGGTCAGCTGAAAGCAGAAGCGACACAACCCCATCTTTCTTAACTAAGCCGAAACCTCCGTTTTTAGCGGAGACCTCGTCAAACTTTTGTACACTATCCGCTTCTATGTGGGGTGATTGAACCGCGAAAGGTACTGGTTCTCTTGTGTGCGTTCCAATTTTAATCGGCGTTGGGTGATCCGGCAAGACCGCGATTGCGTATGGCTCGTTTAGGCTTTCAAGGATTCTGCCGATTAGCCTATTATCTAAGTCTTCTATCGTTTTGACTTTCAACTTGTAATCCTTCACATGGCCTGCTTCGTCGGGAGCTTCAACGTGAACAAAAACCAAATCGTTATCCTCTAATGCTTTCAAGGCGTAGTCTGCTTTGCCCTCGTAGTTGGTGTCTTCTCTGCCCGTAGCGCCGGGCACTTCAATAACTTTCATTCCTGCGTAAATGCCGATGCCTTTCACCAAGTCAACCGCGGATATTACTGCTGCATCCAAGCCGTATTTTTCTTTGAACGATGGTATGCTTGGTTTTTCGCCGCCGCCCCAAGGCCAAATCATGTTTCCAGGGTTTATCCCGTTTTTCTTTCGGGCGACGTTGATTGGGTGTTCCTCCAGTATCTCCTTGGATTTGCATATTGCTTCTCTCAGCAGCGTTGCTGTGGTTTCTGCTTCTGGAGACTTGGCTTTCGGCAAGACCGCTGAGACTTCTTTTCCCACAACGTCGTGCGGTGGCGTACACTCGACTTGAAGCGAAAGCGGCATGTTTCTCATAATCAAGAAGTGTCTGTAATCTAATCCTGAATAGAATTCGATTTCACCCGTTTTCTCAAAAGCTTCTTTAACGGCTGCTATCAGCTGCGTAGAGTCTTTGCTCGTTATGTGCCCCGCCGAGTAATCAGCCAAGAACCCGTCTTTTTCGGTGATTAAATTGCATCTGAATGCTACATCATTGGCCTCAAGTTGTATGCCTCTGGCAGCCGCCTCAAAGGCTCCTCTGCCCGTGTAAAACTGTTTCGGGCTGAAACCTAGCACTGAAAGGATTGCAACATCTGAGCCTGGATTTAAGCTGTCAGGTACTGTTCTAAGCAGACCGTTCTTGCCTTTTGCCGCTATCCTGTCCATGTTCGGTTTATGCGCTGCTTGTAGCGGCGTCTTATCTCCCAATTCGGGAATGGGGTAATCTGCCATACCGTCCCCGACAATGACTAAATACTTCATTTGTTTCACTTCCTTTTTCATGGGCATCTGCGGCTCGTTTCTTGTTTGAACTCGACAAGTTTTGGAGTTAAGTAATTTGTAGGAACTTTTAAAGTTTAATACTTAATCGCTGTAGTTCCAATGTAGATGTTTTGGTATTCTTCTTTCACCGGGTACACCGCGTCCTCGTATACGATGTCTGTTTTTAAGCCGTGGTTTTGGAGGGTGGTCTGCATTAAGTCCCAGAGATGCTGTGCTTGCTCGTCAGCTTTGAATATGCCCCAGATTTTGTCTTCGCGCCACCTCAACCCGCACCCGTGGTTTTGGGGTAAAATCAGCACTGTATCCGCTTTTGTTGAGCCGTGGCTGACATGATGGTTTTTAACTACATTGTTCCAAGAGTTTTCCAGCGCTTCGGAAATACAAATTAAGATGTTTCTTTTCCTAAATTATTGGACGATGAGGAA
>JAFGLT010000065.1 GCA_016927895.1 Candidatus Bathyarchaeota archaeon
CGCGGCATTTTTTTGGCGGAACGGGCAAAATCGAATATGGAATGGTGTTCAGCACAACAAGTTAGATGTTAGTTGGTAGCGGGGAGTAGCTTTACAGGACCGTTTGAACCACCGGTTCTAATTAGCATGTTTATGTTAATTTCTGGTTTGATTGTTTGGTTGGCCCGTTCGAATAGGTGAACTATTACTCGCTTGTTTTTTCTTGTGAATTGTGCCTTTATGTTTTCTTTTTCAGAATTATAGCAACTAATGTGCCAACCAGAAACAGTGGTAAAATAATCAATGAAGGAAATTCTGGGATAACACCATGTTCGTCTGCTTTAGCTAACCAAAAATCGCCATTTAGGGCGCCTGCTAGTGCGTATCCTCCATCAGAGGTCGCAAGCAAAGAATTAACTACTCCTCCAACTGTCTGGTTCCATTCCATGTTTCCATACTTGTCAGTTTTAACCATTGAACCAGCGCCTGCTATTGCGTAGCCTCCATCAGATGCCTCAACTACTGCAAAAGCTTGCCAACCAGAGAATGTTTGATTCCACTCCATGTTCCCATATTCATCAGTTTTAACCAACAATGGACCGCCTATAATACCGATTGCAGGATTAAAGCTAGACATTGTTCCAGCTAGAGCGTATCCTCCATCAGAGGTTCTAACTAATGAACGGGCTACAGAATTAAGATTACCATACGTATGGTTCCACAACATGTTACCCATTTCATCAGTTTTAACCAACCAAAAACGCCAAGCAGGAATAGGAACACCATCACAATCAAAATTAACGATTTTTTCGCCAGCTAAAGCAAATCCGCCATCAGAAGTCTCAACCAAAGAATAAGCACGTTCAACTTCTGGTCCTCCATATGTCCTATTCCACTCCATTTTCCCAGAGGTATCGATTTTAACAAGCGAAAAATCATCATTTTTGGTGCCTGCTATGACATATCCTCCACTAGATGTTTCAACTAACGAAACTCCTCCGTAAGTCTGGTTCCATTCCATGTTTCCGTACATGTCAGTCTTAACTAACAATGAACCGCCTGCTATGACGTATCCTCCGTCAGAAGTCTCGACTAGCGCATAAGCATGGTCAATATCTTCTCCTCCGTATGTTTGATTCCACTCCACATTTCCATACTCGTCAGTCTTTACTAGCCAGAAATCGTAGCTTCCAGCACCAAACGACGTTGTATAGCCCGCCAAGGCATAGCCTCCATCACTTGTCTGAACCATAGCCTCTGCATAATCATCAGCGGTTCCGCCGTAGGTTTGAGTCCACATCTCAGAAGACGCACCAACAAAACCAACAAGAAGCAAAGTGACTGAAACAAAGAGAACTGCGCTTGAAAGAAATAGCTTTTTAGGCTGCATATTCTTCCCCTAAACAGGTAGAAACCTTTATAGTTAAGAAGTTTTTTGTCAAGATTTCTTGACTTGCATCTGATAAGTTTTGTCAAGATTTATTGACTACGATAGATTGTGTAGTTGGTTTTTGTGGAAAAAAGTGGTTATTTATGTAATGTAAAAAGAAAAGGGGGAAATTGGTGGTTTTGTGGTTGCAGTTATTATGGGTAATATAGGTAGCATGCTGTGACTGTTTTGTCTGAGTAGACGCTTACGGTTGTTGGGTTATTGTAGTGGTAGTTTCCGTCATAGTACCATGCGTAGAAGTAGTGGTTCCCGACCTGCGAGGGTACTTCTAGTACGCGCTGGCCCTCTGTTACGCTGTAAGTATCCATTGTGAGTCCGACATATTGGGTGTCTATGTAGAGTGATACATAACCGGGGTTATTGTATTGGTCATAGCAGAGAACGGTAAGGTCGTGTTCAGGTGGTGGTGGCGGGTCGTAATTGAAGAATGCTTGCAGATTATGGTTGTCGTTCACAACAATACTAGTAATATAATTATATGAGTAGTGGTTTCCATCTAACTTCCATTCGTAAAAATCGTAGTGGTCGTACGCGGTGGCTACTACAACTGCATTGTGTCCATAGGTATATCTGTGCGTGCCAGACGGAGTTGCGTAGCCTCCGGAACTTGCCGAAACAGTCAGTCTTGGTTGGTTGACATGCAGGTTTCCGTCTCCAAAGAGCCTCATACAACCAGACCAATAACCTTGGTTTTCCCAATGTGTGCCATTCCATGTACCAGAGTACCATGCTTCGTAACCTAGATTTAATATGCTTGAAGTAAAAGTTTGTCCAGTAAAGTCTAGCGTAGCTTCATTCATCGCATTTTTCAGAGTAACCGTCGCAGAGTGCATAGTCATAGAAATCTTCTATCCAGTCACTGAATGGTCCAGTTTCTTCATCCTCAAAAGTTCCGCTTTCATTACCTATTTGTGGTGAAAAATTGTAAAAACCAAGATATGCCTGTTTGTCTTGATCGGGGTATAGATAACCGTTGTAGCTCAAATCTGTTCTATTAGTCCAAGCTACAGATAGTCCAGAATCAAAGTCCTGCGCTGAACCGCATACATACAGCATCACAAAGTCATGTTTAGTCGAACTGATTCTCTCACTTACCTCACTGGCACTTATATTGTCAGCATCGTCATCCTGAAAACCTAGACCGAAGCCATAAGCCATATGCCCAAAATGAAACACCGAAACACGATCAAAGGCAGCTTCGTCAGCGTCAATATTGTTTAGTATGTCACTTTTGACTGTGTCATCACCAGACAAATCATCAGCAGTATAACCCGCTTCCGCGTTCTCAAAAGCATCCTCTATTTGCTCGGCAACATCTTCTGCTGCATCTACTTCACTCTGAAGCTGAGGGGGATTAGACCCGTAGGCGGCATAGATTTCTGCTTTACTATCAGGATCCATTATAGCGGCGACTTGTGGTGTAGCTACCAGAACTGCGCTAAACACTATTATTCCGCACATTAATGTTCCCAAGAACTTCGGAAGCAGCTTCCTACTGACCGTAACCTTGAAAGTCTTTTTTTTGCTAACCAAAGCAACAACTCCAAATACGCCAGATAGAGCTGTGACCATAATCGGAACAGCTAACATAGTTAAGCCTTGATTGAATCCGTCTGTAATTGCCTCGTTATCCGCTGAGATTTCCGAAGGAAAGTTAACTACCATCGGATCAGTATCGCTCACTTCGCCTGTGTCAGCCCAAACTGTAACCGTCATTCCAGTCACGGCGCCATGATAAGATTGGTTAAAACCTATTGGAACATACCATGAAGGATACAGTGTGAATGGATCGCCTCCGCGTGCAAGATCTGGATCTGGAAAGTTCAGATAGCTTAGACTCTCGTGACCTAACGATTCGGGTGCGATATCAAAGCCACTAACAGTTGAAGGGCCTTTATCCGTGGCTACATCATATGAAAAACTTTTGGCAGCCTCTAGTGCTATTGCAGTAGCCTCTTCACCAGAAAGTTTGGGCTCACCAACTATCGTGTAGAGAGGCCAATTGTTCAAGAACACTTTCAGACATCCTTTGTCGTAGCTTAAGATAACATTTTTTGACTCAGCCGCAATCCCGTTTTCATCGACGTATGTCCAAACATAGTCAACTATTGTTTGGTCTGAATTCAGAACTTCAAGCATTATATTTTCGGCAGATTCCGTCGCATTTTTAGTAGCGTCAACAGTATATAGCATTGAAGCAAGTTCACTATAGAACGCGTTGCCTACATAATTTTGATAACTCTCCAAAAAGCCTTCAGCCATTCCAACAGTATCAGCAATAGACCATTCTTCCAAGTATTCTTCTTTATGATCACTAAAGTAAATCTGGCGCAGATTATCTTTTACAAAAGAGGCTCTTACTCTAACTCCACCTTCAGCAGATACTAGATTAATATCGACTTCTTTTTGAGCTAGACCACGAAATTGATTATCGACCAGCGAATTCAAACTAGTTGCGTATTCTGCTGTACTTATGCCAACAACCTCATCCAAGATCGCCATTGTTTCATCCTGAACATCAGCTTCTGCAGCAAACACAGCAGGCACCAGAGAAGAACAAAGAGTAGAAATTAGCAGCAAAGAGAATAGAGTCATTGAAATCAGAAAAGTTTTTTTTACATATTTTGTCATTTTGTTGCCTCCATTTTTTACGACTTTTCTGCACGGCTTTTAATCTCCGTGCAATCTCTTTCTGCCCCTCAATTAGGGCTAGGCGGTGATACACCTTCGAGGCAGTCAGCCTCGGTTTTAGGTAATTTGTCAACCAGTCAGGTCAACCTTACCCGAAACCAGTTACTGGGTGTTTTAGTTTTAAGGAAGACGAAATGTTTGGTAAATAGAGAGGTACGTGAAAGTATTCCCCTGAATTTAGTTTCAGTTTTCTCTCTCCCCTTCTCTAGTGTCAGTTTTTTCGTCTCTCTTAAGTAGAAGATTCTAATCAAAATATGTAGGAACGGATTTGGATTCGGCTCAGCTCATAAGCTCGTCCTGTAGACGGAAGATTCTGGAAACATTATCTAAGGTGAAGCAAACCCACATTATGGATCTGGTGCGTAGGGTCAACAGTAACTATGGTCAGGTGTGTAGAAATGTGCAAATCTTGGAGCAAGAAGGCATTGTCAGCTCCAACTATTATGGCCGCATGAGGCTGATCAAATTGAACAACGATAACCCCAAGACCGTTACAATACTGAAAGTCCTTCGAATATTGAAGAAACAGCAATCTTATCTTTGAACAATTGCTGCAGAAAACCCAGCAACGAAACAGCGCACGTCCCTGGAAAAGCATTAAATTGTACTACAGTCACAATGTGCCATAATTCTTCGAATGTCGTACATCAAAAAACAAAATGAAAATAAACGCTAAAATAAGACCATTTTATTGAAATAAGCCCAATTTATGGTTATTTTGGTAGCGGGGAGTTGATTTGAACAACCGATCTCTGGGTTATGAGCCCAGCGGGTTCACCTGGCTACCCCACCCCGCTA
>JAFGLT010000066.1 GCA_016927895.1 Candidatus Bathyarchaeota archaeon
AGCCAGCTCGAGAGCTCTGCCAGGCTGAGCTACCTCCCGACAAAAACCATTAGGATAAGACTAAAAGATTTATGTGTTTTGGAAGTTAAGATATGTTTTAAGTCTGTAAGCGCGCGTAAAGCGTTTCAGATACCCCATTGCAATGGAGTGTTAATTGGTGAAAACTATCGGTTTAGTAACCCCGGGCGGCGATGCGCCAGGAATGAACGCAGCTATACGAGCTGTCACACGAATTGCTCATTCACGAAAACTGCAAGTTTTAGGTTTTGAAAGAGGCTGGGACGGCTTGCTTACCAACAATTTTAGGCGTTTAACTCCCCGCGCAGTAGGTGGAATAATCCAGTTGGGCGGCACGATGCTTCACACGCTCAGATGCCCCAATTTCGAGGATAAAGAAGGCGTCAAGAAAGCGGCTGAAACCTTGGCGGCGGACAAGGTGGACGGCTTAGTAGTCGTAGGAGGCGACGGTTCATTCAGAGGCGCTTTGGAGCTTGGCAGGGAAAGCGGCAAGCCCATGGTTGGAATTCCAGCTACCATAGATAATGATGTTTTTGGAACAGATGAAACAATAGGTTTTGACACGGCAGTGAACACGGCGGTGAAAGCTATTGACCAAATCAGGGACACTGCGATTTCTCATGAGCGAATTTTCATAGTAGAAGTCATGGGTCGGAAACGAGGTTTTCTAGCGTTGGAAGTGGGCATCACGGTCGGCGCTGAAGTTATCCTCATTCCTGAAAACGAATGTGAAATATCTGAGGTTGTTAAAGTGTTAAGGGAAAATTCTCGTAAAGGGAAAAAGGCGGGTATCATAGTTGCCGCTGAAGGGGTGGGTGACACTCACGCGATAGCAAAGGAAATCGAACAGCACACAGGTTCAGAAGTTCGTCTATCGATTCTGGGGTATTCTCAGCGGGGTGGAAGTCCTACGGCTCGCAGTCGCCTCTTAGCAGGTCTTTTCGCTGAAAAAGCCGTTGACCTACTATACAAAGGACAAGGAAACAAGGTAGTTGGACTCCAGAACGGCACAATCTCAAGCATCGACCTTGAGGATTCATCTAAAAACCGGAAGCAAATTGACTCGCGCTTACTTGAGCTAGCTGAAATGTTAGCAACCTAGCTTTACCGGTTGAATTTCACGCCGTTGTGTTTCCTCAATCGGAAAAACCGTATCTTTAACACGTCAGTCACCATGAAACTTAGCAAAGCGTAGCCCCACACAAGGCCAGCTAGTCCCCAACCGAGAGGGGCCATGAAGACGCCGTAAACAGCTATCAGCGTGCCGACAATTTGGGTGCTTTCTGCAGTGAAGAAAAGAATCTTGGCGGGAAGGGGGCGCTCCCAGAAATGGTGCACTCCTGTCCGTGCAAGGTAGATTGTCATGTGTCCGCCAACCGTCATTTTCAGAAAAATAAGCGTCTGCAGAGTAGCCATGTCTAAGTTTAACACTTGCATCCCTATCAGGAAGAGGAAGAAACTTGCGAATACCCCTGTGACTCCGAGGAGGGAAGCAACGACCAGCACGTCACGCATGTTCCAGCGCACAGGTTTCTCTTGAATTTTCACGTTATCGTAAGCAATCATCATTATGGGAACGTCGTTAAGCAAAGCCAAGATGACGATCATAACTGCTGTCAAAGGATAAAAGTCGAAGACTATAATCGACAGCGTCAAGAAAATCAGCACACGAATAGTCTCGGCAATGCGGTAAATTGAGTAGTTATTCATGCGCTGGAAAATCTTTCTACTTTCCTTTATAGCATCAATTATCACCGAAAGCCCAGGCTTAGTAAGCACAACATCCGCAGCTGACTTCGCCGCGTCCGTGGCTCCAGAAACCGCTATCCCAGCATCCGCCTTTTTCAGCGCGGGAGCATCATTAACGCCGTCACCTGTCATGCCAACAATGTGACCCTTTTCCTGAAGCAACTGCACTATACGGTACTTGTGTTCAGGAAAAACTTGTGCGAAACCGTCTGCGTTTTCAATAAGACCCCGTGATTCACTGTCTGTTTTATCAACAAACGAAGAAGCAGACAATATGTTAGCGCCAAGATTCACTTCCCTTGAAACTTCTTTTGCGATGGCAATATGGTCGCCTGTAACCATTTTAACGTTGACCCCCATTTTCTGCGCGGTCTTTATCGTTTCCGCCGAATCGTCCCGAGGGGGATCATAAATGCCAAGTAAACCAATGTACTGCCATTTGCCGCGTGCGTCGGTTTTGGCGACGCCTAAAGCTCGGTATCCTTTGCCGGCGAAGGCGTTAACGGTCTCGTTGACTCTGCTTTCGATTTCTTCTTTGTCGGGCATAATAGAGAGAACGACCTGCGGCGCACCCTTCAAAACTTTGAACTGCTTGCCGTCAGTGCTCTTCACTGTTGCTTCCGACTTTTTGGAAACTGGGTCAAACGGTTTGAAGTCAACCACTTCATATTCGCCGAGGACGTCAGTAACTTTCTTCATGGTCCTGGCTTTGGCTATAATTGCATCATCAATAGGGTCGTGGTTTTCTTCTCTGGAGGCCAATGTTCCCCACAACAAGGTGTCGTCGATTTTGAATTCTCCAAAGGTTTCTGCTTCACCAATGGCGAGTTCGTTTTTGGTTATGGTACCTGTTTTGTCTGAGCATAACACGTCCACGCCAGCCATTTCTTCGATTGAAACCAGTTTGCTCACGATGGCTTCTTTCTTGGCAAGAGCGATGGCTCCGATAGCCATTGTGACTGTTAACACTGCAGGCAAAGCTACGGGTATTGCCGCCACTATCAAGACCAGCGCAAACTGTAAGATTTCAAGTATAGGAACCTGCCGGAAAAGCGCTACAATAAAAATTGTGGAAACCATTATGGCTGCGAGGGCAATCAAGTAGTCACCAATTTTTATAACGGCCTTCTGGAAGTGGCTACCAGTTTTTGCTTCTTCCACAAGCTTGGTGGTTTTGCCGAAGTAACTGCTGACTCCAGTCGCCACAACGTAAGCGTTCATTTCGCCTTGCCGAACTATAGACCCTGAATAGGCGATATCGGAAACACGTTTTTCTGCAGGGAGCGATTCGCCTGTCAACGCGGACTCGTCTAAAAGCAGGTAGTCACCGTTCATGAGTTTGACATCTGCTGGAACAACATCGCCTAAGCGGACCCGCACTATGTCTCCAGGCACCAGTTCTTTTGCAGGTATTTCACCCCATTTGCTGTCTCTGAGCACACGTGCTTTGGGCGCAAGTCTCTTCTTCAACAGTTCTATAGCGTTGTCGGCTTTGTGTTCTTGCCAGAACCCAACAATCGCGTTCACTATTAGCAACGTGAAGATTATCGCAAAGTCTTCCCAGTGTTGAATGACTACGGATAAGGCTGCAGCTGCTTCAATCATCCAAGGAATAGGCCCCCAGAAATACCCCAAGAACTTGCGGATGGAACTGACTTTCTTTTCAGGAATCTCATTAGAACCGTACCGCTGACGTTTTAGTTCTACTTCTTCGGCAGAGAGCCCTGTCTTGGAATATGCATCGAAGGGCATCTTGTCTGGATAAAACTCTTTTGGCTTTTCAGGAGTCACTTATGAAGCCTTCTTTTCCAGCAGCCGAGTAGGCATAATCTTTCTCTTTATTTTTTCTTTCCTTCTTCTCTCAGGGCTCTAATTTTTTAGATTACGGATTCGTATATTTTGAGCGTTTCTTCAGCAACTTTTCTCCATGTGAAGTATTCCAGTACTCTTTTGCGTCCGTTCTCGCCCCAGTTTCTGGCTTTTTCAGGATTTTTAAGCGTCTCTTTTATTCCCCAAGCTATGTCCGCGGGGTCTTCGCCGTTGACGTGCACGCCGTTCTCGTCTGGACCAGCACTTATGACTTGCTCTTTGAAGCCTACTACGCCCCGTGCACCTACAATCACTGGTTTTTCCATAGCCATAGCTTCTAAGCTGACTATGCCGAAGGGTTCGTAGACGGATGGAAAAATGCAAACGTCTGAGGCGGCGTAATGCAGAATTCTTTCGTCCTCGGGAATGAAGTCGAAACGGTACACTATGTTGTCTTTCACGCCGAGTCTTTCAGCGGTTTCCACGATGTCTGCTTGTTCTTCCCCTTTTCCTAAAATGACAAGTTTAGTTTTTGGATACTCCCGTATAACGCTGGGCATTGCTTGTAGCAGGTTTCTGACGCCTTTCACCCAAGTGAGCCTGCCTACGAAAAGAAGCATGTTCCAATCCTTAGGCACCTTGTATAATTCCCGTATCTTCGCCGCGTCTTCTTTTCGAACTTTACGCGGGTCGTAGCGGTCAGGGTCCACACCGTTCCAAACCACGCTGATTTTTGACTGCGGCCACCCATGCCTTATCAGGTCCTCCTGCATTGCGTAGCTGACGGTTATTATTTTGTCCGCGCCGCTAGCCATGGCGCCCTCTAGGTGCGACACCACATCGGAGCCGTGACCTCCACTTCTGCCCCATTCAGTGCTGTGGGTGTGAAAGACCACGGGAATATTTGATTCATTCTTGATAACGAGACCTGCAACACTGCTTAGCCAGTCGTGAACGCAGACAACGTCGAAATTGTAATTTTCTTTTTTTATAAGTCTATTAAGAAATTTTGTTGCGCTTAGAATGTTGTAGATGAAAATGTCGTTGAAAAGTTTGATGTTTGTACCCCACTTTTTCAGGTCGTCAACTACGAAGAACGGGAAAACGTTGCTTGCGTCTGCGATTAAAGGTCTATGAACTTCTACGCCCCGCAGAATTTCTCTGGTTTTTAGGTCGCCGCCGTTAAGCGTGAAAACAGAAACGTCATGTCCTATATCGACGAACTCGTGTGCCAAGTATTCCGCGTAAGTTCCTAAACCGCCAACAAGCCTAGGGGGATATTCCCAAACAAAAAAGCCAACTCGCAAAACTTCAGCCCCAAATACACCAAAGTTTCTTGACCTTATTTATAGTTTACCTAGATTTTCACGAAAGGGGATTGAAAACGCTTTTGATTTTCAAAAATTGGCTTATTAGAGATATTTTTTGGTTTTAACGCTTATAGCCAGTTTCTTGATTTCATTACCGTCTTTCCAGCGATTTTCAAGCTTAATGCGTCTTCGTAGGGGCACATTTCAACGCATCTCGCGCAAAGCATGCATCGGGATTCTGTTACGTCTCCGCCTTTTTTCTCGTATACTTGTGTGGCTTGGGTTGGGCAAACGCGTTTGCATACTCCGCATTTTGTGCATTTTTGTTCGTCCTTCTGTAGGCGTGTAAGGGCGATTTGTTTGAACGGGGTAAATGTGCTGAACAGGGCTGTTAGTCCACCTAGAGGGCATATTCTGCACCAGAAACGCCTGTACGCAAGAGACAAAACTGTAATCATAATTAAGATTGCTATGTTTATTGAGGTTAAGTATGAGCCTGTAATCCAAAAGGGTCCGTATGCGATTTGAGTGATGTATGAGAAATTCATGTAGCCTAAAGCAGATAGCACTAATACACAAAGTGGCCGCATGGGACAAACTAGGCAGAAGGGTTCGTTGATGTTGCTTATGATGCCTGCTTCGGTTCCTAGAGGTCCTCCGGGCGTGGTGCCTGGAATGAGCTGGGTGCCAAAGATGGCGTATGACCCGAAAATGACGCTTAAGATTATGAATATGGCAATTATGATATACCTAAATTGCCCAAGTGCCGCGTTTGTCTTATCAGAAAAATTCAAGTGTCTTCTTCCAAAAGCTTTCCGAATCCGAGACAACAGGTCCATGTATAAGCCAAAGGGGCATAGCCAGCCGCAGAAAAATCTGCCTAGCACAATGGACATCACAGCGACTAATCCAAGAGCGATGAATATTTTTTCTAAACCTGAGGTGGAGTAGAAAACAGCGTATCCTCTTGCGTAATTCCAAAACGGGAAGATGTAGGCTTGGATTTGCCAGATGGGGCAAGTTACTGTTCTTCCAGAGGCGTAGTAGCATGCTAGGATGGGCACGGAGATGCCGTCTGGAAATTGGTAGCCGAGTAAGTCGGCTCCAACTAATCGGTCGCGTGGTGCTGGACCTAGGGGCGCCCATAACTCTGTGTTGAATGGGCCTATAAGGAGACCCATGAAAACTGCGACTGTGGCGATTATTTGGATGAACAATCGGAGAGTGCTTACTCTTTTAGTTTTATCCTTCGTAAGTTTCAAGATGCAGAATACACCTATCAACGCAATCGCAGTGAATATTGAGAGGACTAGGACACTGGAGTTTTCATATATCATCTACGAGTTCCCCCCAGGTTTGGTTTGTGTCCAGCGGTCATTTATCGTCGTGTACGCTTGTTGCCAGCCCGTTTTGTTCGAAGCTTTTTGGGTTTTTCTTCTAATCACAAAGCCCATTGCAGCGGTTACCGCTAAGGCAGCGGCTGTGGCGATGGCTACTGAGTGTTGTAGGTAAAATGGCGTATCATCATCGACATGAAAATCTTCAGGGTAGCCGAAGTACCATATGGTTGCAGTTAATTTTGCATCCGTTATGGTCAGTGTTGCGTCTGGCGCTACGTGCCAGCCGTCGCCTTCGCCCTTAAAATCTTCTTCTAAGAGAACGCTCCATTCTCCTTCGATTAGGGGGAGTCCGATGTTGAAGGTTTGTCTGCCTTGACCTTCAACTTGGTAACTAAGCAGTACACCTCTAAGAGTTGCGTTGAATGTGCGATAGTAAATTATTGTGACATTTGAGTTTTGAGTTGAAACCTCAAGTTTCTCCATTGGTTGCGAGTAGTCAAGGCGCAAGTTAACGAAGGTCCAAGTGTCGTTTACTAGGCTTGCTTTTGTGTAGGTGCCGTTGAAGGCGAAAGTGATGGCGCCGTTAGCGGCGGGAATTTCAAATTTGTCTGCTGTCGTGAAACTAACGTCCGTTTGAGCTTGTGTGCTAGGGCAAGTGTACGAAAGAGCCAAGACGAAGATAAGGATGAGAAGGGTGGAAATGCATCCTATCGTTATTTGCCGATTAGCCGCTTTCAAAATTGCCTCACGCCACTCATGACAAGTGTATGTAATTTCAGCTGTAGGTTTTCCTTTATATATTTCACTTATAGAAGAAACTTGCCACAATTGCGTTTGATGCTTTAGCAGAGGGTTTGCTGGGGCTTTGCTAACCAAATACAGGAGAAAAAGGTCGAAACTTAGCTAGCAGCTCTTGCGGTGAGCAAAGTTCTGCGCAAAGCCCTTTCAGCCCCTTTCTGCTTGAAGATTAAAAAAACAAAAAAAGGGAAGTTGTTTGGGTTTTTGTTTGGTTGTTTACCGTTTTCGAAGCATCAGGATGATTACTACCCCGATGATTACTACTACGACTATGATTCCGATGCCAAAGCCTGTAACGTATGTGCCAGTTGGATCTGCTGGTGGCTCTGTAGGCGGAGCAGTAGGCTCTGGTGCTTGTACCACATACAAGCCTGACTGCGCGCTTGAACCCCAGTATGCTTTAGATCCACAGAAGGTAGCGTAGACAGTGTATTCGCCTGGAACTGGAGGGTCGAACACCAGCTGGTAGTATCCGTTTTCATCGCTTGTAGTTGTGCCGACATCGTAGAAGTTGCCGTTCGAATCAAGCACACTTATGGTAACGTCAACGCCCATAACGTCTGCTGGTTTAGCAAACTGCTTGTACACGTACAGCATCCACTCACTCTGGTTGTCGTCAGACATAGCGGGAACACCATTCGGGAACCGTGCTCTCAAACCGTATTCTTCTGTGCCTGGAGATATGTCAGTGACCATACCTTTGACCAGAGCGGGTGAGCCTTCATTGACAACGTCGCTTTCGATTATCAGTGTCGTAGCACTTGGACCCTTTCCGACAGCGTATACGCGCTGGTCATAAGTGTCCATGGTAGCATAAATGCTGTCGCCCATAACCGCGTTGCCACCCCAGCGGGTTGCACGGTACATACCGTTAACTCGCCAAATCTCTTCGCCAGTAGTAGCGTTGAGACACACGAGTGGTGCGCCACGCGGCAGAGGCTGCTCAGCAGAGTGCTCGCAAGTGCCTACGTAGACTTTTCCGTCAGCAATCAATGTAATCCAGCCCCACCATCGCTGACCAGTAACAGGCTCGTTGAATGCATCAGACAGTTCGTACGTCCAATCTGTTTCTCCGTTCGCGATGTTGAAAGCATACACGATGCCGCCAACTCCGGTGGAGTACAGGTGGTCTTCGTAGACGAACCAAGTGTGCTCAGCAGCACCCCAACCATACCAGTCAAGATAGTGCTCAGACTCGGTCACCCACATGAAATCGCCAGTCTCTACGCTGAAAGCATAGTGTTGCCTATTTTCTTTGTTAAACACAAAGACAAAGCCGCCGTCATAGAAATCAGATCTGCCGCCAACGTGAAGGGTGTTAAAGCCGGTTTCCCACTCGTCAGGCGCGTTCCACCATTTGTCAAATTTTTCATTTCCGTCGAAATCCACGCCCCATACGCGACAACCTGATTGGTTATACCACAGACCTGTAATTCGTTCCTCATCAAGATAGATTCCCATTGCCGGTGTCCCGAATGTGGTGCTAACCTGATAGGTGGCGTCGAGTGTTACGTTCCAACTGTAGCATAGCGATCCTAATTCAGTGATATTCTGTGTTCGTCCGTGAACTGTGTTGCCCCAACTGCCATAATCAGGACTCGCTGAACCTAAGCGTGCAAATCCAGTCGCGGTTGAGTTCCAAAGAGCCATCCAACGATTAGCATAGTTTATTTGCAAAATGAGTATTTCGCCGCTTGGTCCCCAGAGTCTAGTGCCACTGGGTATGTCTGTCCAAGTGAATTGCCAGTTGTTAGTGTATGGGTCGTAGAAATTATAAGCTCCGCCACTTGACTGAACTAGGTAAGTGAATACACCGTCGTAGTTGTAGCTGTTGAAGTATAAAATCTGACCGAAGCTGTATGAGCGCTCGTTTGTACGCCAGAGTTCCTCACCAGTGTGAAGATCTGTTGCAACAGTATAGAGGTTGTCACCGGTTTCGCCTCTTGAGCCACCCGTCTGCCAATAGAGTATTCCGTTCAGTACTATTGCACCTGGGAATTTGCCTTCGTATGCGTCGCCTGTTTCAGATGAAGCTGGAATTTCAGGATACCATAGACCTCCGGTTAAGCCGCCAGTAGTTATTGGTGTTGTCCATAGTACGTGAGCTGTCTCTGGTGCGTCTTGTTGGTACTCTGCAATCGAGTTAACTCCCCTGTCACGCCAGTTACCTGCAACGAAACACCACATTCTAAGTTGCGGGTCTATTGGACGAGTCCAATATTCTGCAGGCAGAGGCTGATCAGGATATTTAGGGTTAGCTTCTTCAGTTACAACAACATCCAGCCAGGGAGTAGTGCTACCTAACATCACTGTACCTACCGGAAACGAAACAAAACCTCTTTCGTAGTCGAAAAAGGCTACCTGAACTGTTTGTTCAGGGAATATGAGTCGAATCTGGTAAGTACCAACCTCGTCGAAAACATGCACGAATGCAGTTCCACCCGTGGAGTCAGTCCTGTAAGGACCCATCGTAGTGGTGTGTTCGTCAGGATCTTTCACCTCAACGGTTAGACCTTCCCAGCCTTGATCCACTAATCCCAGCAGCTGCGAAATACCAATGCGTATTAGACATTGTTCTCCAACGCCTACTGGGTTGGGTGTAGCATCAATGAAGGGATAGGTTCTCTGTTCACGAGGTTCTTGTGCGCTAGCAAGAGGTAAAGCAACAATTGAAATCACCATAGCCAACATCATAATTACAGTAGCGATAGTCGTAGTTTTGCTTTTAGATATTGCCATTCTCTTATTTCTCCTTTAGTTTTATGAACTAGCGTTGGGGTAGTTGGTCTTAAGTAATTGCCAGAACAGA
>JAFGLT010000067.1 GCA_016927895.1 Candidatus Bathyarchaeota archaeon
ACACCGCACCACACCGCACCACACGCAAAAACAAGAAAGCAATACTCAGTTTAGAAAGTGAACTGTGTTTAGCGTTTGCGTTTCTTGAAGCAAAATAGTGACCCAGCTCCAACTGAGACGACGGCTACAGTTGAAGCAACAGCAACCACTGTCAGGTTTGCTGTTACAGGTTCCTCATTTGGTGTTGGTGTCGGCGTCTCTTCGGGGTCTGTTGTGTCTTGCTCGTATGGTGCAGTTTCGTTATCTTTCTCTTCAACTCCAAAGTAATCTGTAACAAGGAAGGGGTTCATCAATGGATAATTGTCTACGTAATCCACTGAAACTCTGTAGGATGTGTCTCCGATGCCGTCTCCATTCGCGTCTGTTCCGTTGTAGGCGCTCCAGTAGTTGCCTCCTGACGGGTATCCAGCATCCCAAGTGTTATTTTGAGAGTAAATGTCAGGTAAATCTAACCCGGACATTATTTCTATAAAGTCCTTATGCTGTTCGGAAGCACCTGTATTGACGTTAAAGAAGTTATTGTGGAAAAAGGCGTTATCTGCGCCACCTCCAGATATGGTCACTCCGCAGTTTGCATCTGTTACGTTGTTTTCAAAGAAGCTGTTTTTACGGGATGCCTCTAGGGCGAGAGCGGCGTGGCAGTTGCATATGATGTTTTCGTAAATCTGTGTATTAGTAACTTCGTTGCATTCTATTGCGAAATAATGGTTAACGAGAAGGTTCCGATAAATTTTATTGTGGTAGCAGTCATCAAGTTGGATCCCAAGGGGATGTTTGGCTGAGGTGAAGAGAGTTCCCGATTCGGGGGAGTTCATACTGTTTAGAAATCGGTTTTCGTAGATTTCATTGCAGTTTGATGAGGCAGATAGTTTAAGACATTGTCCAGCCTCGGTTATATTGTTTAACGAAATTCTGTTGTTGCTGCTTTCTTCAAGTGCTATCGTTTGGGGTGAACTGTCGCATATAGTGTTATTGTTGGACCTCGTTAAAGCTATGTTTCCCCTGCAGTTAGTGATTATGCTGTCAGACGTTTTTTCGAGCTGAATTGCCCGCGGATAATTTGCGCTGGGCGTTAAGTCCTTAACTTCAATTCTGGTGCAATTATAAAGGAACACTTGTTCCGCATAATCAACAATGCTGTCGGATACTCCTTTCATGAAAACGACTGGTTTATCATCGATTACGTTATTCACCAACGTGGTCTGACTTAGACTCTCAAGCTGCAAGCCGCAACCGACAAACTTGTTATCCACAATTAGAGTATTAGTGCAGTCTTCAACGAAAAGCCCCATTGTTGGAATTGGCGTCGTTATGATATTGCCAGAAATTACTGTGTTTTCAGCTGAGCCTAAGTGTATTCCCCACCCACCCCAACCGCCCCAGTCACAATCAATTAAAGTGGAAGGGTCTAAAGCCGATATTTCATTATTTTCTATTTTGATGTTACAAGCAGGCCTATCAAGCGGCCATTCGAAAGCGGTTTCATCATAATAAAGAGAGCTGATGCCGTTCGCAAAACCAGTTATTTTGAGGTTCTTGACGGTGACGTTGTGCATGCTTCTAAGGTATATCCCAGTTGGATTTCCATGACCCCTGAGTGTGTGACCAGCGCCGTCGATCACCACGTTATCTTTCCCAACCAAAAGGCAACCACGCGGTTTCCGAGGGTCAATGCGAGGATAGACGTCTATATCGTCGGTAAACGTGTAAGTGTCCCCGTTTTGCTGAATCTTAACAGTTCCTTCAACATCGCCGTCGGGATTAATCTGAATGCTTGACGTTCGGGCTTTGGCTGGGTCAGAGGATAAAACAATATGTTTCAAATCGCCATTAGAGCGATAAAAATAGCTTATGTGAGTATATCCATTGGGGTCTAAAGCTACAGAAGAGTATTCATCTCCTGCTGTATCCAGGTACTGAAGAAACCATCCAGAATCGGTCTGAATTGCATAGTATAACCCGTCATCAGTGTTAAAGTAGCTTATGTGACCCTTGCCGTTTGAGTCCAAAGCAAACGATGGCCCCCAACAACTGTTTCCCCCATAACGTCCACTGTAATCATCCACAGTCTGAATATCCCAAGTCGAACCATTCAAAACAGCACACCTCAATCCTCCGCCTAAATAAGCTATGCGGGGTTTATTGTTGGAATCCACAACAATAGAAGAATAATATCCAGCACCTGCAGTAAAATCATCGAGCACAATCAACCCTTCTCTTGCATGGATAAGCCAGTGAGAACCATTCCAATCGGAATAACCAAAGAAACCATCACCATCATCATGATAGTTTGTAGAAAAAACACCAGTCACATTCCACCCATCTACCACTTGGATATTCCAGTTTGAACCATTCCATGCAGCATAATTTAACTGATTATCATCATTATAACTTATATGCGCGTGTTCTAGGGAATCTAAAGCAATTGAGCAATGACCTGACGACAAAATTATCAAATCCACAGTCTGTATCAACCACGTGGCGCCAGTCCATACCGCGTACTTCAAGGCATAGCTGGCATAATTTGTTACATAACCTAAAGAATAATTGGCGAAAGTGGTGTAGACAATGTGCGGCTTGCCAACTGAATCCAAAGCTAGACTTGTAATGTACGAAGATGCTGAATCTACCACTTGAATGATCCAACCGGAACCGTCTTTTACAGCATACTTCAAGACATTGTTCAGGGAATCAAGGTAGCTTATGTGTGGATGATTGTTAGAATCTAAGGCAAGAGAGCTGCAGTCCCCAACGTTTCCTTCAGAATCCACCGTTTCTATGACCCAGCTTAACCCGTTCCATGAAGCATATTTGAGTTCACGGTTCGTGGAGTCAAAGTAGCTGATATGGGGGTTGCCTGCTGGGTCCAAGGCGAGAGAAGAAAATTGACCTACATCTCCAACTGGATTTACAGTCGTAATTTCTGGAAGGAAAGTGTCTACGGCATTAACAGAAAGTTCCAAAGGATAAGATGTAAACGGTGCAAGCAACAAAAACATAAGAAGAAACGTTAAGCGCTTGCAGACCTTCTTCACTCATGTATCCTCCAAAGTATGTCAGCTCAATACTAAAAACCAACAATTTTTGCTGTAAAAACGTTTTTGTCAAGACTTCTTGACCAAACGGCTTAAAGTTAGTCAAGATTTCTTGACTAAGCCAGTATATGTTAACCTATGTCTGTAGAGCATGAATTAAAGTATAATGCCTATGCTTTGAAAATGCTGGAAAAGGGTGAATCCATTTATCTTTCCAGAGATATTTTGCTTATTCCCGCTTCTTTTTCAAGAATTATCACGTGTTCCGCTTTTTCCGCGAATGCTTCACTATGCGTCACCGCGATTATTTGTTCTATCGCCTTGAAGCGGCTGATGGCTTCGGCTAACCGGTCGATGCTGCCGTCTTCTCTGCCAAGACTTTCCGTAGGTTCGTCAAGCAGCAATATACTTAAACCGTGACCCGTGCGCGACTGCATAATAAGCTGACCCAAGCCCAAGCGGTAGGCGAAAGCCAGCAGAGTCCGTTCACCCCCCGACAAGTTCGTGACGTCCCTGTCGGCACCGCTTTCGCTTTTAACGTAAGGCGTGTAACTCTCGTCCACAACAACGTTCAGCAGGGGCGCTTCTCCGCCGACCAAGCTGTCGAGCACCTGCTGCACAAAGTTTCTGAGAACTTTCACGAATTCGCTGCGCAGTTTAGGCTGGATGCTCCTGTAAGCGTCTCGGATGGCACCAAGGACTTCGACTGTTCGGGAGATTTTCTGCATGCGCTCAAGCTTTTCCTGAGCGTGATCAATTCGCTCCTTCACTTCGTCCAGCCGGGTCATCAGGTCTTTCTTGCGGTTTTCTTTAGTGCGCAAGTCAGCTTCAACACGGTAGTACTGCGTAAACACTTGTTCCCGCTGCACCCGTGCAGTTTCAAGATCCGACATTTCGAACCTGCCTATCTCAAACCGTAACGCCTCAAGCTGCCCACCCAACTCAGCTTCCACCTGCCGCTTACCTTCAGCCTCAACCGCCAAGTCACCGAGGTTCTTTCCCTCTTCGCTTAGCCGAGTCCGTAGGTCCTCAGCCCTCGTCGTGAGCGTTTGCAAGTTCGAAAACGCTTCGTTCGCTACGAGCTTGGTTCGCTGCATCTTCTCGATTTCACCCTGCAACTGCTTTATTGTATTCTGGCGGTCCGCGTTTTCCTGCTGAATCCTCTCCATCAAACCCGCTTTATACTCACCATCTAAAGACTGCAAACAAAGTGGGCAACGGCTCTCCATAGAAAGCGACTCAGTTCGCTTCCTGTCAGCGCGCAAGTTCTGCATAGTTGCTTCCTGCTCAGCCCTTAAACTGGAAAGCTTCTCGTCAAAAGCCGCCAGCTGCGCACGCAACGCCTCAAAAGGCTGATTAATTGCAACCCCCGAATCCTCTAGAGTTCTCTTGCAGGCTGCAACTTGAAACTCCAAAGAGTTCTGCCGCTGCCGCAGATTGTCAATTACGGTTTTTTTGCCTTCGACCCGCTGATTCAGCGAAGCTACAGCATCCACTGTGCTTGAAATGTTAGCTTGAATCTCAGCCTCTTTCCGTTTAAGCTCCTCTATCCGTACCTTCTTCTCCTCCAGCTTCTTCAGCTTCGCTTCAGAGTCTTCGAGCTCCCGTTTCGCACTAGCCAGCTTGCCTACAGAGTCTCTCAGTTCCATTTCTAAAAGCGTAAACTCTTCGGTTACGCGGTTGTATTCACCACTGAGCTTTTCCAGCCCCACCACGTCAGGGTCCTTCTCGTAAACTCTCCTCTCCGTTTCATAATCGCGTTTGTAAGCGGCGATGTTGCTCCACGCCATCTCATAATCAGACAAGCCGAACAGCTCATCCAACCGCCTCTGCCGGTCTCTGGGCGCCGCGTCCAACAGCTCCTTCAAATGCTCCTGACGGACCCACACGATTTCACGGTAAAGATCCTTATCCAAACCCGTAATCGCCTTGAACTGCTCAGCTATAGCGTCAGTTTTCATGCTTGCAATCAGCGTCTCATCCTCAAAGAGCTTAAGCTCCTCAAAGTCTTGACCTATACCTTTTCCACGCGTTTTCAGCCCACGAATAAGCTTGTAGGTACGTCCGTTCTGACTGAACTGCACCGTAACCTTGGCTGAGTCTGCGCCTTCGCGGAGCAAGTACTCAAAGCTTCTTCCAAGAGGCTCCCCGAACAAGGCAAAGTCAACTGCGTACAAAACACTCGATTTCCCCGTGCCCACGCCGCCAACGAGACAGTTAAAACCCCGAGCGAACGGCACCGTAGACTTCAGGTGCGAGCGAATGTTCTCCAACTGAACTATCTCAATCTTCATTGCAGCAGCTCCTCTATGGTCTGTTTAACCTTTTCCTCCTGCTTCTTCGTCAACGGGTCAATCAACGCAATGGCTGAACGCGCGATTTTCTCGGCTTCTTCCCTGCTGTACCTCTCGTTAAAAATCTGCAGAAAATACTCAAACGCTTTCGTCTTCAAATCCTTAAACTCGCTTTCAAAAATCGAGCGGACAATCTCGTCAGAAACCGCGCTCTCTTTAAGCAAAACAACCGGATGCACAATCAATGCTTTTTCAGCAGCACCCCGAATTCGAGCTACATCCACTTCTGCGCGGCTTGCCTCCGCGGGCAAAATACCCTTCAAAACCGGAATTATCACAGCGCCTTCCTCGTCTGCGCCCTTGACAAGCTGAACCGCCATTTCTGTGATTTTAGCCGAGGTCAATCCTGAAAACTCGTGTTCCAGAATTGTGAACCTGCGGGGAGACGTAAGCTCAACGAGCACCTGCGAGAACTTCCCTTTCTCGTTCACCTTGACGTGAAAGAAGCCTTTTTTCAGCTCAGCTTCATCGTAGCTTACAGTTTCCGTGCAGCCGCTGTACGCTAAAATCCCAGTTTTAAACTTGCCTGAGAACCGTTTATGCACATGACCCGCAGCGTAATAATCAAAACCTTCCGGAACTAAATCAGGCGGAACTTCAGCCTCAATATACGGGGGATTCACGCTCGGCAAATCTACAGCAGCATGAAAAACGAAAATGTTGCTAACTTCAGCTTCAGGTGCCAGCGGCTTTTGCTCCATGAAAGCTGGAAGCGCCTCCTCAGTCTTGCGTCTACTGCGAAAGTTTGGCACGCCATAAACGTAGCAGCACCCAGGTTTACGCCAACACGCACCCTCATGCCTCGGCAAGTGGTAAATTAAGCCAGCGCTGTCCAGCGGATACAATATTGTTCCCGTAATAGTGTTAGGCGCAGAATCATGCGACCCATCAACGGTTAACACTGGGATACCAGCATCTCTTAAGCGCTTGAAGCTTCTTATGGAGTTCTCAAGAGTCACGTTTGAAGGCCGCGCGTGATGGAACAGGTCACCGGCAATAATCATGAAGTCGGGTTTTAACTCGATAGTTTTATCCACAATCTCGGCGAACACATTGTCAAAGTCTCGGCGTCTATCTTCCAGACCGTACTGCGAGTAGCCCAAATGCAGGTCTGCGGTGTGAACGAAACTGAAACTCTTCAACGGTTGACAACGCTCCCCCTTGTAACTGTTTCTGCTTGTGGCTTCTATTCTCGGATTTGCCTGCTTTAAGCATTTACCAAACTTGAGCCACCGTTAACTGTCGGTTTTCGGAGGGAAACATATAAACGGCTACTCGTATTTTACCATGAAAATGGGTGGTTAACTATGAAATGCAGAAAATGTGGGCAGGAAACCTTTCTTCCTTTTCGTTGTCCATACTGCGGAGACCAATTCTGCACGGACCACCGATTGCCTGAAAACCACGACTGCCCCCGAATGGACCTTGCCCGCGCCCAAAGACAAGAAGACGCCGTGGTGGTTCAGGGCTCCGCCTCGTACGAGTACAAAGTCACTTACGGACAGCCCCGCCGAACCAAAGGAAAAGTTTACTTCAGCCCCAAAGAGATAAAGCACCTGGGTTTAGGCACGCTGCTAGTCATCGGCATCAGCTTATCCTTCGGATTTGGTTCTTTGGGAGCGGCAAATTGGGCTTTTGTTTTTTCTGCTTTAGCCGCTATAATCACCTTATCGTTTTTTACGCATGAAATCGCCCACAAAGTGACCGCACAGCGACGGGGCTTATGGGCTGAGTTCCGTTTAACACTTTGGGGCGCTGTCTTAACGTGTATTTCAATTTTTATTCCCTTCAAAATAATCTCTCCCGGTGCGGTTATGATTTCTGGACCCGCCAGCATGGATGAAATTGGAAAAATATCAATCGCTGGCCCCCTCACCAACATTGCCTTTTCAACCGTGTTTCTTGGATTAACGTTTGTGTCCAGCCCAGAATATTCTTGGATATTTGCCGTCGGCGCATTTTTCAACGGCTACATAGCTGTTTTCAATCTAATTCCAATGGGAATCCTGGACGGCTACAAAATTTTCAACTGGAACAAAACAATCTGGGCTTTAGCTTTCGCTGCCAGCGCAGCGTTGGCGATAATGGGCTATCTAGTCTACTAAATAATACTGAAAAGACGCTGAAAGAAGTTTAGATGAGTTCGATTGTCACGTGGACTTCTTCGGGTACGCGGATGCGCATGATGCGCCGCATGACACGTTCTTCTGAGTCTATATCAATTAATCGTTTGTGGATGCGCATTTCCCACCTGTCCCACGTGGGTGTCCCCTCGCCGGACGGCGCTTTCAAAACTGGTACTTTAAGCCGTTTTGTGGGAAGCGGTACAGGACCATTAATTTTCGCGCCTGTCTTGTTGGCTATAGCCTTCAGTTCTTCACATACATCTTCAAGCTTGTGGTAATCAGTGCTTGTTAAGCGAATTCGCGCTTTTCGTACCATTTAATCAACCTTGGTCCAATCGTTTAAATGCAATTACCTTACACATTTAAAGGTATCCTCCTGAATGTAAGGCACACATAATTTAAACCTTTTCATCGTAATCTCCAAAACGTTTGGCCTTGGAGTAGACCGACATCACTGCTCTGTCGAATACAACTTAATAAGTTCACAAGTATGCTATTCCGATTTTCCCTGAAACAACAACACATAGCAAGCATTTACCCGCAATCTTAGCATAGCTCTTCATTCACTTTGACTTTTCTTTATCTCGCATAACTTTAACTAGAAAAAACAGGTTTGCTATTGTTGAAACCCAAAACAACAAAAACGGCAAATTTGGATAATTCATAACCCCACTCTTATAAGCGCTTTCTCCATTAATGCACTGCCCATGTGTAATGGTTAAAGAGATTGGGTTCCAATAACTTACAACGAAAGTTGCTTCATCCTCTGTAGTGAAAAGCTGCCACTGCGCATAGCTCGCAAATACAAAAGTTGCACAAAGCAACATATTGATTGGCAACCGCCTTTAAAAAAGGTGACATGTCAACCCTTCTCCTATTATTTCTTGTCAGTTTATTTCATCTTCTGGTGAATCATAACAATGAAAAGTTATGCGCTTAAATTTTGAAAATGAGAAAATTCTGATTACACTGAAAATTATGAAGCTTCTCAATGGTTCTGCTGACTTCAAGCAGCTCGAAAGAAACCTGGAGGTATCGTGAACACATATTTAGGATTCAGGTTCAAACAACTCTCGCATATTTTTCAATACTGCCTATATTGAGCTTATCTTGGCATCGAATAATAACCGAGAAAAAGTCTCTGGAGACATGGCCACTGAAAACCGTTTAGACATTTAAGCATTACATAAACACTTGGCTGAATTAAATTTATCAACCCTGATTTTTTAAGCCATCGAATCGTTTGGTTTTTCGCTATGCTTGAAGTCAATCTCGCAAACTGGGTTTTAGGTGCCTCTAGAGGTTAACCTCTAATCTAGAGGCTAGGGAAAGAGTAGAAAAGCTCTGCGATATTTCGATTTTATAAGCGTAAATTTCAACTCCTTCTAAAGCAGAATTCCGCAATGCCTTTCCAAATTTTGGGTCAATTTCTTCGCAAGGAGCAAATGAATAGGCGTCAGTTCTTTGAATTATGAAAAGTATGCATGTTCTGCAGCCTTCTTTTTTAGCTTTAGCCAATTCCTTCACGTGTCTTGTACCCCTTGCGGTCACGGCGTCAGGAAACATGGCTACGCTATTCTTCACTAGCGTCGTTGACTTGACTTCTAACAAACAGTTCTCGCGTTCATTAGCTAGGAAGAAGTCAAATCTGGTGTGTCCATAACCATACTCCGGCTTAATTATGGTATATTCTTTAAGTTCTTCTATGTCTTTGTTTTTTAGGGCTTCTAAAACCAGTTTGTTTGGCACCCCTGAATCCAAAGATACCCATTGACTGTTATAGGACACTCCTATCAAGTCGTAACTGGTTTTTCTGTTCTCCCTCAATACCTCTCTGAGAACAACTTCGCTTCCTAAAAACAGGAGTTCGTGCATTCTTCCGGGGTTCGGCAAAAAAGTTAACAATATCTTATTTTTGACTCTTACTAGGGCTGAGAAACGGTTTAGCCTATCTTGAAAAATGCCCCTAACGGTTTTGCCTTCGATTTTTATAAAGCTAACCAACTTCTATCCCAACTGCACGAACAATGTATTTTATAATGGAGCTATAAGCTAAAAACGATACTGAATGTTAAAAAATGGGCGGGGTCTCGCGGGAGAAATCACTACAAACTTCAGCATAAAACTTATGGATAGATTTTAGCCTCACTGCTTAATAACTGTTAATTAGTCAATAATACGGTAATTATTTGGAAGGAGTGCGAAAGGTTGTGAAGCAGTTTGTGGTTACCCCATCTGCGGGTAAACGCTTAATCGCCAAAGCATTAGCGTCGCACGCGGCGGTGTCTAACGCCTTGAAAAATGGAACATTAGTAATAATTGCTGGCACTACAAACGGGTACGTGGCCGAAGAAATCTTGAAGTCGCTCGGGGTTGTCGAAGATTTTTCTAGGAAGCGTTTTTTCCGCGGTGTCACCTTGCCGCCGGGCTCAGATGTGACTTCTGAAGGAAGGCTAAGTGACGAAAGCAAGTTCCCTGGTGACGTGGTAATAACAAAGGGTGAGTGGCGAAAAGGCAAAACCATAGTTGACGTGGTCGACGAACTCAAAGAAGGAGACATGATCTTGAAGGGTGCAAACGCCGTGGACTTGCAGAGAAAACAGGCAGCTATCCTCATAGGTCACCCTAAAGCAGGCACGATAGCCGTGGCGTTGCAAGCTGTTTTGGGCCGCCGAGTGAAACTGGTTATACCTGTGGGCTTAGAAAAACGCGTAAACAGCGAATTGTTCAGCTTAGCGGAGAAAGTGAACGAACCCGGCGCAAAAGGCATCCGCTTATTCCCAACGCCAGGACAAGTTTTCACAGAGATTGACGCTGTGCAACTCTTAACTGGGGCTACTGCAGAGTTGATTTCTGGTGGCGGCGTCTGCGGTGCAGAAGGCAGCTGCTGGCTCGCCATAACCGGCACTGAAGAGCAGGAAAAAGCGGCTGAGAAGCTGTTAACTTCGATTGCGTTGGAACCTGCGTTTAGCTTCTAACATGCTCAGGATAGACTTGCCAGGGATGACGAGCAGTTTCCTCGTTAAAATTGATTTGATGTTTTGAATTATTATGGGTATAAATTAAGTTGGCTTGTTACGATGGGGGTCTTTTTTGGGCGTATTGGTATCGGCGTGGTTTTCCTTCTCGGTTTAGGATGCCGTCTTTGACGAGGTCTATTAGTGCGTGTGCTACGGCGGTTCGGTCGTAGTGGAAGCCTTTTCTTGCCATTTCGCTGTGGACTTCGCTTAGTCCTCTTGGGGTGGAGAACCAGTTTTCTTCCCAGAGTTTTTGGATTACGCCTTTGCATGTTTCTGCCCTGGGTGGTGGTACTTGTCTTTCTGCGACGGTGGTCAGTTGGGTGTTTTTGAGTTTTTCGGTTACGGTGGAGAGTATTTGGTCTACGGCGGTTTGCAGTTGGTCTTCTTGCGATTCGATTTCGAATTCGATGTCGCCGATTTTCATCTTTACTCGTATTGGTGGTTTTTGCGGTTTTTCTGTCAAGTTAACACCTATTGTTTATTGTATTGTGCAAGATGTGCATGCACAACACTTAAATATTTCGCCCATGCCATATTGGCTATTGGTGAATGTTGGTGATTGAACAATACACTATAACAACAACCCC
>JAFGLT010000068.1 GCA_016927895.1 Candidatus Bathyarchaeota archaeon
AAACACAACAGAGATTCAAAGAACCGGGGCTCTGCAGGTAAAGTCTTTATCAGCTTCCGTGCGTATATGACGATAAGAAGGCTTGTAAATGCAGTCGCAAAATGATTGGTTACAAATTCTCTTTCACTGCAAAGAAAACGTAGAAAAAAGCATACGCCCCCACCTTAAGACTCTACGAGAGCCGCAGCCTGATTTGGGCAAAGGCGCCGGTGGCGACCCAATGAAACCAGTTGATTTAGCTGCAGAAAAAGCCATCATTGAAGTTCTACAGCAATCTGGCACCTCGTTCACACTCATAAGCGAAGAATCCGGCTTGAAAGAGTTCGGCGAAAACCCCGCACAATACTACGTGACCGTTGACCCCATAGACGGCACAACAAACCTCGTCCACGGTCTTCCCTTCTATGCATCTTCAATAGCCATATCTACTAAACCAACGCTTTCCACAGTCTTCGCAGCGTTAGTAACGGACCTTGTCCACGGCACCACGTACACGGCGAAGGAAGGCAAAGGCGCTTACCGCAACAGCGAGAAAATAGTGTCATCCACACTTGGCTCTTTAGAAACTGCTTTAGTAGGCTTAGACCTGAACACCTACAAGGTCAAAGAAATCGCCCCCCAACTAACCGATCTAATCCAGAAAACTAAACACATACGCCATTTCGGAGCCAACGCTCTAGAACTCTGCTACGTGGCAGACGGCACCACAGACGCGTTCATAGATATCCGAGGAAGACTGCGAACAACCGACATGGCTGCCGCGTTCTTAATAATCAAAGAAGCAGGCGGAATCATCACCACGCCAGTTGGCGACGACTTGGACGCTAAGCTGGGTCCAGAACAGACAGTAACATTCATAGCCTCTGGGAACACTCGAATCCACAAAGCAATCCTTAGCTTGGTAAAACCGTAATGTTAAAGCTTTTAATGCCCTGGCCAGCTGCTCTGATAAAAACAGGAAAAACAAAAACTATAGTCATAGCCGACCCCCACTTAGGCTGGGAAATGGCTCTCCGAGATAAAGGCATCCATGTTCCAAGCCAATCATCAAAGCTTCTTGAGAAACTGGTGACTGTGCTCTCCAAGTACCAACCTGACACACTGCTGATTCTAGGCGATGTCAAATACACAGTCGTTGCAGCAAAACCCGGCGAATGGCACGACATACCAGAATTCTTCACTGAACTCAAAAACTACGTGAAGAACATAGCCATAGTGCGGGGCAACCACGATGCAAACCTTGAACCCTTACTGCCCGAAAGCATACCGCTTCTTCCAGCAACAGGCACCACAGTCGGCGATGTCGGCCTTTTTCACGGTCACAAGTGGCCTTCCCCAACGCTTCTGACGTGCAAAACAATCATCATGGGTCACCTACACCCCGTTGTAGTTTTCCGCGACCCCGCCGGCTTCAAGATAACTCGCCAAGTGTGGGTGAAAGCCAAATGCGACACCTCCCAACTGTCCAAAACCCTGTTACAGAAACAGCGAATAAAAATCGACGGCACACCAGAAGAAACAGTGAAGAAACACTACAATTTCAAGCCGCGAACGTCTCAGATTTTCATCATGCCGTCATTTAACGATTTCCTAGGCGGCAGACCCATAAACGAAACAAAACCAAGAAAAAAAGGGCAAGCCTCAACAATGATTGGTCCTGTTCTCCGCTCAGAAGCAGTTGACTTAGACAACTCGGAGATTTACCTCCTAGACGGAACATATCTTGGAACCCTAAATCAACTCAGACGACTGTAGAATACACAGCTCCCTTTTTTCTCGCGTAACTAACGTTTAACTGGTGAGTGATAGACTTGTCAAGAAACCTTGACTAACACGAAAAAACTCTTGTCAAGAAATCTTGACTAAAAAACGGGCTTTTTGTCAAGAAACCTTTACAAAAAGGCTTTAATCACAAATAAGCCCTAATTTATTCGCGTTTAAGGCGTGGTGTGTATGGTTCTCTCGCCCAAACTGACTGCAACCAAGAAAACCGCTCTCTTACTGCTTCTTGTCAGCCTAGCAGCTCCATTCATATTAACAATTCAGCTGGGCAAGGCTGAACCCAAAACAATCACTGTTCCATACGAACATCGAACGATAACCGTACCCAATGGCAACGCAACAGAAGACAATATTGATATTTACAACAAAATCTTAGCTGGTCGCAATCCCTTTATTATACCTTTCAGCATCGACAGCATAAGCGTGGAGCCACCCGAGTCGACAGCTCCTTCCCCTACACCAACCCCGTCACCAACACCTACAACTTCACCTACAGACCTGAAACCACTACCCACAACGCTGCTCGTAGCCGTTGCTATTCTCGCGATTGTTTTCGGCTTCGGTTTAATCGTGAACTTAGTGGCAGGTAAAAAAGAAGAAAAATCTAGAAAACCTAGCATAGTCCGCCTTGTTTGAAGTAGTAGCCTTCTTCCTTCTTAGGACCGAAGCTCCTCACACCTTTTCTCTTCAACTGTTTTCTAAGCTCCTTAGCGTATTCCTTGCTTACTTCGCCTCTCTTTTCCATGTACGAAATTATCGTCTTCGCTTGTTCTTCTGTGTCGCACCGCCGTATGAAATCAACAACGTTTGGGTCATAGTTGCGAAACTTGTCAGGCGTAGCGTTTTCTGGTGCTTCAGCCGCATCAGAACCTGTTCTAACTGCGTCTATCGGGACCTTGCTGTCTCCGCCTTCGAGTTCCTCAGATAAATTCGGAAACATTTTCTTGAACGATTTTCTATCAGTCTCCACTGTTGCAAACTTCCAGCAAAGCTAGTTCTCGTAATCATATAAAAACGCATCCTTAAGTGGCTTTTTCCATCGTAAAACGGCAAATGCAGCTGGAGCAGAAGCCGAGATTTAAACGTTTATGCAGGGATGAATTTTTGGGCTGGATTTTCTTCAAGCACGCGTTTCAACTCTTGAACGTTAAGCCCTTTGAGTTCATCTCCGAAAACCTCGCATTTTCTCTTGCAATCCGCCTCATCTGGGCTTCGAACAACTATCTCCGCTGTTTGTTTGCTTGCAGTCTCAACGTATACGTGAAAGGACTCTTCGGTTTTTCCCTTCTTATTCACCGTAGTCCACTCAGTCCTAGAAATTTTCACGCCCCTGTTCTTGATGAAATTCAGGATTTCATCGGGCACATCATGATACACGGTTATATCTATGTCGCTTCCCCGGCGGATAGTTCCACGCCAAACGCTCCCGATTAGAATGGGACTGTACTCCTTCAGAAATCGCATTATTTGCAAAGCTTCTTTCCGCATTTTGACCAAACGTTCTTTTCTGGCTGACCCCTCATGCGCTTCAGCGATTTTGTCGAGTTCCACGGCGACTTCAAGGTTTGTCGGAAGAAAGTGAGCGCCCAGCGTGTTAGCAGCTTTTAATTTAGCTTGTTTGTACTCTTTTTCTGCTCCAAAATACAGTAGGGTCGCTGCTTCCTTTGCAATTTTGCATCTTAAATCGGAATCTGCGTTCAAGGCTTCACCATTCGACGCCTTAATCAGGTTTTAAGCGCCTTCTCGTAAAGTTCCAATGTTTTTTCAGAAATCTTTTTCCAACTGAACTCGCTTAGAACCCGTTTTCTACCATTCTTTCCAAGCCATTCTTGTTTTCCCGAGTTTTCGAGCGCATTCGTTATACCCCACGCAATGTCTGACGGGTTGTTTGGGTCAATGTGGTAGCCGCATTGGTCTTCACCGCGGCAGATTACTATTTCGCGCATTCCGCTGACGCCTGTGGCGCCAACCACCACGGGTTTTTCCATAGCCATGGCTTCCAGCGCAACTATGCCAAAGGGTTCGTAGTGACTTGGAAAAACTGCAATGTCACAGGCGGCATAGTGTAAAATGCGTTCTTCTTCTGGAATGAAGTCAAAACGGAATTTTACGTATTCTTCCAATCTCATGGTTCTAGTCAGATTCATCAGATACTCTTGCAGGTCTCCTACGCCTACTATTACTAGCTTTGCCTTCGGTATCTTGGTTAAAACATGCGTCATTGACATGATTAACTTGTCGATGCCTTTGACGCCCACCAGCCTTCCTAAGAAGAGAATCATGAATTCGTCATCTTTGATGCCGTAAAACTCGCGTATTTTCTGCACTTGCTCGTCAGAAACGCTTTTCGGGTCGTACTTATTGGGGTCCACTCCGTTGTAGCTGACTTGGATTTTGTCCCTTGGGAAACCCAGTTGTATTAACTCATCCTTCAT
>JAFGLT010000069.1 GCA_016927895.1 Candidatus Bathyarchaeota archaeon
CCATGGAGTTTATCGTGACCTCATATAAAGACCGCCGAAAAACTCCATGTGAAGCCTCGGAGGCTTCACTTCGAAGTTGCTTCGAGCGTTTTGCCCCTGTCACAGGCGTTGGATGCATTAGTGCGGTAACTTTGCGTGTGTACACTTTTAATTCTGCAAGCTACAGCTGATTGTGACTTGTTGCTAGCGTTTGGGTGTGTGGTGACTGAAGGTGGCTAAGTTTTGAGGGAGTTGAATCGCTTCAGGGCGTTTAGGCAGTGGGTTTGGGGGATGTTTTGGTATACGCAAACCGTGTGTAGTGACTTTTCTCGGGTCACCAGCCTCAGATTTTGGGTAATGAGTGCATCTGAAAGGAGCCGTTTTTCGGGTCTTTTTAGGTGAGGATATGTTTTTGTATCTGTTGGAGTAGCCTAAACTATGCATATTTTTGTTTTCTCCACATATTGTTTTTCTTTACGGGTGGACCTGGTGGAGTACGTATTACGTGAGATTTATTCCGTCACCAGAGCCCTCTGGGGCAGGGTAGAAAAGGAACGGTATACACAAGCATCAACAACACTCACAATTTTTAGTGCAAGCAAAAGAATTTTTTATTTAATACAGCAATCTTAAGTAGGTAAAACGCTGAGGGAAAAACTTGGTAAAGACCGCGGACAGAATCAAACTTCGCAGATGGCGCAAAAGAGGCTTCTACAGCGAGACAGTGCTTGTGAAGCTCCTACAGAAAAACGGGTACAACGCCGTGCGAATCCCAGTCAGCAACCCCAGCTTAAGCCCCCTGCCCGACCTCATGGCCCGCAAAGGCGAGCACACCTACGCTTTCGAAGTGAAAAACTCTAGCTACTACGCGTATTTCCCTAAGCCCCAAGTTGACAAGCTCTTCAGGTTCCTCAACGAACTCATACCTGGAGACAACACGAACAAGCATGCCATAATAGCAGCGCACCTCGGCAAGAAGTGGCTGTTCAAAGAAGTCAGCTGGGAGGAATGGGAAAAAGACAAGCTTCCAGATAAGCTGCGAATAGTTAAGCGAGACAGGGGGAACTTTTCCATAGAGAAAAGCTACTGATTTTTTGTAGAGCGTAAAGAACTGTACCTAAAAAGCATATTATAACTACCGTCACATTTTCAATCATGCGTCAGAAAATGAGCGAATTTGTTGTTGCTAGTGATTTGTTAACTAAAACGTACCAGCTAGGCGATGCAGAAGTTGAAGTTCTAAAGGGCATAAAACAGGGTTACGAGAGGCGAGTTCGTAGTAATATGTGGGCCTTCAGGGTCTGGAAAAACCACATTGCTCAATATTATAAGCGGAATTGACAAGCCCACAAGCGGAATACTCCTCGTGTTAGGTCAAGACTTAACAGTTCAAGACTAAAATTTCCTATCGGATTTCAGATGTAACCACGTGGGCTTCGTTTTTCAATCTTACAATCTCGTTTCAACCTTGACGGTAGCGGAGAACATTGCGTTTCCAATGGAGTGGAGACGAAAAACCGAGGAGCAAATAGAAACACGAGTTACAGAGTTACTTGAGACCGTTGGTTTACGGCGCAGGGCAAATCATTTTCCAGCTCAACTAAGTGGTGGTGAACAGCAACGAGTAGCGTTCGCGCGTGCCTTAGCAAACGATCCTGAGTTGATTCTAGCTGATGAATCAACTGGAAACTTACACAAAAAACGGCCAGAAAATAACTCAGATGCTGCGGATGCTTAAGGCTAAAGGAAAAACAGTTATCGTTGCAACTCATGACCCAGAACTGATGAAACTTGCCGACCGAACCGCTTGTTTAGAAGACGGGAGACTATCAAGTCAAAATGAGTAAAGCTACCTTTCCAGTAAACGATCTCCTACGCAGAAAACTGCAAACAAGCCTAACTGTAGCTACATTAACATTAAGTGTTGCATCTACACTTTTTCCATTAATCTTCAGCAGGCGAATCAGCTGGGACATAACCGCTACAGGCGAAGCCTTAACCTACGGGATGTCAGCAGTCTTCTCACAGCTTATCCTGTTCATCGGAGCCCTAATTTTCGCGGTGGGGGCCGTTATAACCTCGTTTATCGTTTTCTTGACCATGAAACAGCGAACTCGCGACTTCGGTTTAATCAAGGCTGCGGGATGCCCAAACGGTCTTGTATTTGGATATTTCATAACTGAACTGCTCATGATTACTTTTCTGGGTTGCGTCTTAGGCGTAATACTTGGTTTTACAGCAGACTTCGCCGTTACCAACATACTTCAATTAAAAACTCAACCGTCACGCATCGATTTTTGGCTTGCACTAATAGTTTTCGCCGTTTTTTTCGTCCTAGCCCTCATATTTGGAACAAAACCTATGCTTGACGCGGCTGGAGTATCGCCGATAAAGGCGCTTTCACCCGTGCAGTATTTCGGGTTAACCACGGGAAATAAACTCAAACCGTTATCCCGGGCAGGGTTAACCCTGAATATCGCCTCAAGAAGCTTGTTTCGCCGGCAATCAACAAGCGTTCGCATCATTATATTGCTCTCAACAGTCTTTTTGCTGCTTACAGTATCGATCTCTGGTAGCGTAATCGCCAGTGACACAAGCAAGTCATGGATTGAAAACGCCGTTGGAACAAACATTATTGCAGTCGCCCACGAAGACATGGCGATTCAGTACACTCAACTATTGACAAAGTTTTCAGGAGCCAAAACAGCGATTTCAACTATCTGGACACAGAACTGGCCGTTCCAGACACACTTCTCCAACGACTAGAAACCCTGCAGGGTGTAGAAACAGTTGACACACGCTTGATTTTGAACGCGCGCGTCCAAGAAGTAAGCAACTTTACGATTGATCCGGAAACTTTGGCAACTTTTCCCGTCGGCGACAGCCGCGAAGGTTGGTCGTTAATTGTAGGTGTTTACCCGAAAAAAGTCACAACATCATGGTCAATTAAAGGGAGCTTCTTGAATACAGAAGACACAGATGGAGCTGTCATCGGCGATTCCATATCGCAAAAAATGTTCTCAATCGACCCCAAAGCAGAGATTTACAGTTCAGACCCTTTATGCCAAGGAATCAGACTGTAAAATAGCACGTTCGGCATAGTAGGCGTTTGTGTAGATCCCATAAATAATGGAAAAGTCACTTATATTTCACTTGAAAAACTGCAAAACCTTACCGATGTATCTAACGCCAACATTGTCCTTGTACAATCAGACCCTGATGTCGACCGCTCAACCGTTATAGCACAGATAGAAGCCGAACTAAACGCCATAAATTCGGCTTTTCTCGTTTTCGAGCTGGATGCCGCCTTGCAGAAGAACATTGATTTTCTAGGTTCCATATGGTCAACGGTCATGTTTTTGCCAGTGTTTACTTTAGCGTCGGCTGCCCTATCTCTAGTTGGTTATACCATGCTTGGAGTGGAGGAGCAACGTCACGAATTCGCTGTTTTGCGGGCTATGGGCACAAAGCCTAAAACTGTTGTGACGATACTTGCAGTGCAAAGTTTGATTATTCTGCTTTCGAGTATTGCAGTGGGAATTTCTCTCGGAGTAATAATTACGCTAATGATTCTTATGCCGCAGCCCGTCGTGACCACCTACACTATATTAGCGATAGCGGAATGGCTTCTTGCGGCTTTAGTTGCGATGTTCATTTTAAGCCTCTGGCCTGCGGTGCGATTTGCTAAGAAGCCAATATTGGAAATTATGTCATAAATGACTGAATTCTTTTGTGAAGTACTTGACTGACCCTACGTAAGCAGGCAGTTGAGTTAAGAAATTCTGCAGTTGCAGAACAGGAACTACGGGAACATCATCGTAAAACTTGAAGCTGCCTGGCATAAGCGATACTATTACGGGAACAAACTTTGCTTTATTCCACTTAACGCACTCAACTTTTAACGAGGGGGATGGCAACGTGTCAGCCAGCGCACGTGCTCGTTCTACTTGCGCCTCAACAATTTTCTTTAGAGCAGAAGGATTCACGCTCCGCTGCCAACGTTTACAGTCAATACATAAAACTAACGGTTTTCTACAGCCAACCACATCGATTTCCCATCTGCGTCCACCATGCTTGAATCTCACATTCTTGCGAGAAAGGTAACCGTTCCTTTCTAAAGCAACAGCACTAATGTCCTCAAACTCCTGCCAACGGAGAAACTCGCTAACATGCTCAATATCAGCACCTAATGAGACTGCTTTAACAGCGAGCCTAAGTCGATTTCCACTGTCGGCGTCGACAAAATCGTCTTTCAGATAAAATAAACCTTCATTTTGAAGCTTTTTAAGCAATTTTAATGCAATATCTGAGGCAATCTTAGCGTCTTTTTTAACGCATTCAATTAAAACCGAGCCATCTTTTGTCAATTTCAGAAGTGAAATTAGCAAATCCCTCTCAACTAACACCATTAACACCTATATGAATATACATTAAAATGCGGAAAAAATTCACCTTTACACGTCAATTTAAAAGCAGCCAAACAAACCCGCTTTAACCTAACGAAAGGGTATACAAAAGCATCACCCAAACACAGTTCTTCAGCAACAGCGACCCCAGCCATCGTCAACCAACCGGTAAGAGATAGAGAGAATATGCCTTGCCGACATTTAAACGCTGACACATGCCTCACTAAACTTTTCGATGAAACATCACACGACCCACTTCGAAGCCTTATGCCACAGAAAAGAAGATAAAAACGTGTTATTAACATTTATGTTATATTTTCAGTTTAGAATATGGCTGATTTTTAACTGTTAAATTGCAAATCTCAGGGTTCGAAATTTTTTCGCAACAAACAAGTGCATGCATAAACAGTTATCTGGAGTCAGAAAAGCTCAAAATTAACCTTCTACGGATACAATTTGACCGGTGTACACGCGTTTTCACATTTTCCGGAGTTCAACTTCGCTAAAAAAGGCAGTTATCGCACATTTTGCTTCTTTTTTCTCGGTTTAATCTTACGTATTTATAAGATTCGTTCATTTTCGACTCCGCAAGAAGAGGCAGGCACACCTAAAATACAAGTTTAATGAAAAACCTTGGCTTGAACTCAAGTTACAAAAAATAGGCTCGACTCCGCTCGCCACGTGACACTCTCAGGTTGAGCAACTTTTCAGTGCAGACGAAAGGTTTTGCCGGGGCTCTGCATATTAAACCTATACAGGAAAAGAAGGTTGAATATTGGCTATAAGCTCTTGCGGTAAGCAAAGTTCTGTGCAAAGCTCTTTCACCCCATTTTTCTGCTTGAATTTGCAAATAAAAAGAGGGGGTGGTTGTGTGTTTCTGTCGCGATTTCAGCTTTTTCTAAGCATCAGGATTAACACTATTCCAATTGCTATAATTGCGACCATTGTTGCTATTGACATTGGCAGGAAGTAAAGGTCAGCTGCGGATGCTGGCATCGGTGTTGGTTCAGCAGTAACCTCTGGAGCTTGCATCACGGTGAATGCGGTTTCCGCTTGTGAAGGCCAGTAGCCGTTTGAGCCTTCAAAAGTAGCGAAGACTGTGAACTTACCTGGAATCTCAGGAGTCCACTCGTAGCTGAAGAAGCCGTTAGCATCGGTGGTTACAGTGCCTACGTCGTAATAGTTGTTGTTCGAGTCGAGAACACTCAAAGTAACGCTGACGCCTAAAACGTCCGCCGGAAGAGGCTGCTGCTGGTAAACGTAGCCCATCCAATCCTTCATGCTTGCATCAGACATGGCTGGGACACCGTGCGGGAAGCGTGCCGCCTGCTCGTTCTGTGTAGTGCCTGAGGAAATGTCCATCACAGTGCCCTTGATTACCACGGGTGTTCCGAATGCTGCAGCAATGTCTGGCGCTGAAACCGTGGTAACGCTGGGTCCTCTGCCCACAACGTAGATTTGGTTGTCGTATCCATTGCACCATGTTGCATAGCCGTCTGCGATAGCAGTTAACGAAGAAGAGGCTACGGCTGATGAAAGGGTCCAGATTTCTGTTCCATCAGTGGCGTTGATACCGCGTGACAAAGCACCCTTGAAAATCGGTGTTTCGAAAGTGTGCTCACCAGTAATAGTGTATATTACTCCGCTGCCGATAGCGTATATTGTAGTTGGATACGGACCAGGTACTTCAAAGCCACTGTTAGTGCTGTTGCCTTCGCCGCCGTTACCGTAGGTCCACAGTAGGTTTCCAGTTTTCAAATCATAAGCGTAGATTATTCCGCCCATACCGTTGCAACTGTAGAGGTTCCCATAAGCTAGTTTCCCTGACATGCCAGACCATCCCATGTAGTAGAAGTCAAGGGGTGTTTGGTCGCCGGTTGGACCCCAAATTTTTTCACCGTCTTCTAAGCTGTATCCTACCCATTGCATTGTTTCCGCATTGTATTCAACGAAGACACCAGTCGTTGGATCGGCTCCGGTAAATGTGACGGTGAGGTTGCCTGATGGTGGATTAATCGTTTTTTTCCATAGCACATTACCGATTGACCCTTCAGTTTCGTCGAGGTTGACAGCAAAGTACATGTAGGGATCGGTGTGTGATGAACCGAATACAGTACTAGGAGCAGAAGGCAAATAGCCGCTCAAGCAAAGCATCATATCACCGTAGAAAGCTGCTCTTATAGCAAGCGGTGAGGCCATAGTGTTGAGTGATGGCATCGAAACGTTCCAGTCGTATAAAATTGGATTGGTTCCGTTAGTATATGGCGGAACTACCTGTGGTGTTGTTGACGGCCCTGAATATTGACCCTGCCAAAGTTTAGACGAGTTCCATTGCTGCAAATAGTAGTTTGGACTAGAGGGGGTTCCGTAGTTTACTAAACTTATTATTAGGCGTTCGCCTTGCGGACCATCGACTGCTGTGCCTGAGGGAATATCGGTTATGGTGAACAGAAAGTCTCCTGTGTATGCATTATAAGCGTTCCAGCTTGTTGGCACTGGAGGCCCAAAGAAGGATCCTCCGACGCTTTGAATTAAGATCGGCGGGTAAACTCCGTGTTGGTTGGGGTCTTGAACGTCGTAGAGGTAACCGAAGGATAGTGCTGGTACGTCGGTGCGGGACCAAATAAGTTCACCTGTGCGCAGGTCAACACAGTCGGTTGGTCCATAAATATTTCCCGATGTGAATCCACCTGGGACACCTGCAAGCGATATTGGTTCCGTGTAGTATAGGAACCCGTTTATTATTATTGGGTTGTTGAATCTAGTAGCGTATGCAGATCCTTCACCGTATGTATCTCCCGCAATGATAAAGTGTTCTCCTCCGACAACTCCGCCCATTTCGTTCGGTTTTGTCCACATGATATGACCAGTGAGAGGACCTACAGCATCCTCTATAACGAGGTCCGAGTAGCCTGGTGAACTTTGGCCTAGCCAGTTTGACGAAATTTCATACCAGTTCCAGTTCGTACCATATATAGGGCGTGTCCAGTACTCCGTCGGAAGCGGATTGTTTGGAATTGTGAATATTGGCTCGTCCTGTACGACTAATTCGGCTGATGCAGAGCTGCTCAAGTAAGTGTCGTTTGTGTTTTGATTCGGCATAAGCATACCCATGAAGCTTAAGGGTTGGTCCCACGTGTATATTTGTCCTGGAAAAGAAAACTCAAGGGTATATGTACCAGTTTGGGTAGGAGTGAAAGAATAACCTTGACTTGATGTTGAGTCCCAGATGATGTCCCAAGTTTGTGTTTCTGTTGTGCCGTCAGGCGCAGTAATGGTAAGCTCGTAATCATGGAATCGAATGTTATTGGTTGGATCTGCTCCAGCTATTACCTTGTCAAGCCACATGTAGACATGTACCTGCTGACCAACACCTACAGGGTTAGGCGTTGGCTGCACGTAAGCGTACGTTGGAATTTCCCATTTAGGTGTGTGAGCGTTAGCGACTGGCAAAAGAACAATCGAAAAAGCCATAGTCAAAATCAGAAAAACGGTGGTTGCTATAGCAATTCTGTTGTTACGCATCTCTCATTTCTCCTTTAAATTTATTTTGCACATTGAGTGCAGCCTCAGATTATGTTTAAGAAAATTTATATGCTTTATGTTTACAAATGAAACACAATTAGTTTTTTAGAAGATGTACCTTGTATGCTTGGTTGTCCATTATTCTCTTCGCTTCTATAAGCTCACGATGTTTTGCAGAAACCAGGGCAGAAAGCGATGTCCACTCAATGGAAGAGCTCATTAAACTGGGATTCAGCGAAGAAAGGCGTGCAAAGCAATAGGGACAACGAAATGTCCCACTTGTGGATGGCACTTAAGCGCTAACGATTACGTTATTCAAGAAACGCAAGCACTAAACAACCTTGTTTTTTTATGAGCGTGCTAAAATCTGGCGGAACACGGAGCCCGAACGATTTTGATTCACCGCATTAAAAACTTTGAGTTTTAAAGTAACCCTGCCCGTTTCAGGTTTTCAGGAGAGATTTTTCCTGAATGCAAAGCGGTAGCCACTAAAACCCCAAAAACTCCGATGCGCTCCAATTCCTTCAAATCCTTAACGTTACGTATGCCTCCACCGACTATCAGGTTAGCCTTGATGTTCCTAAGTGCATGATTTAGAAAAGTCAGGTTGGTTCCTTCGCAACTGCCGACTTTTAGCAAATCCAGCACAATAATTTGAGCAACACCCATTGCCTCTAACTCTCGTAAGAACGTTATGGGCTCCGCAAGCCGGCCAATCTCAAAGTCGCTGAGGACATGATTACCCATCAAGTCGAGGCTAAGCATCACCTTATTGCTTCCAAGAAATTCAACTGCTTCAGCCACAAAATCCATGCTCGGAAGGGTTTCTGTTCCGATGATAACCTTTGAAACACTGCTGTTAAGCACTTCTTTTGCCCTTTTCAGATTCGCTACGCCAGCGTCAACCATCATTTCAAGACCTGCCTTATCCACAATTTTCTCGAACAGTGAAAAACTTGGTTGTCCGCCAGTGATTGCGTCTAAATCTGCCAGATAAAGCTCGCTAAAGCCAAACGCCTTAAGCGAAACCGCAACGTCCACGGGGTCAACAGACGCGCATAGCACACTGTTTAGTGACTGGTAGTATTTTCTTCTGCCCCTTACGGCATGAACCACAACACCGCCGAGAACATCAATAACGGGTATTACCTTCAAGACAGCATCTCCGCCTTTGCAATGAGTGTTAACCAATAAAAAAATCTACTCATAACCTTACAGCTGAGAATTTGGAACAAAAGCTTTAAAGGCATAGAAATTCCGCATCAATATGAACACCTTTGAAACTACTGATTAGCCCAAAAAACGAAAAAGAAGCCGTGGAAGCGGCAGCGGGAGGCGCGGATATCATAGATGTCAAAAACCCTGATGAAGGTCCGCTAGGCGCAAATTTCCCGTGGATAATACGGCGCATCAGACAAGTTACCCCAGCAAACATTGAAGTAAGCTGCACCTTGGGAGAAGCACCAAACCTGCCCGGCTCCATGGCTTTAGCGTCATTAGGTGCAGCTTCAACCGGCGTAGACTACATCAAAGCTGGACTTTACGGGTTAAAAACACCTGAAGAAGCGCTATACCTTATGCGGAACGTCATAAAAGCCGCTAAAGAATACAACACTGCAATCAAAGTGGTTACCTCAGGATACGCAGACGCCGCTAGAGTAAACACAGTTGACCCGCTGTCCGTTCCCAAAATAGCGCATGAAGCTCAAGCGGACGTAGCTATGCTTGACACAGCAATTAAAGACGGAAAAACGATTTTTACGTTTCTGACAAAAAATCAGCTTCAACAATTCGTCGAAGCAGCTCACAGTTACGGTTTGAAAGCAGCATTAGCTGGTTCATTGCGTAAAGAGGATTTGAGTGCGGTTTACGCTTTGGGCGCTGACATCGCAGGCGTGAGAGGCGCAGCTTGCACCCTAAGCGACAGAGTCAACGGTCAAATAACACGAGAAAAGGTTGAAGAACTCGTGGAAATCGTCAAACGCGCATAAATAATTTAAGACAAAAACTTTCTCAACAAAAGGTATGAGGCGAGCTATTGAGGCTTCTTGTTTATGAACACGTTTCCGGCGGGGGCTTCTGTAACAAGCCAATTCCAGCAAGCGTCTTAAGCGAAGGCTTTGGCATGCTGAAAACGCTGGTTTCTGATTTTAAAGCCGCTGGACACAATGTTGCCACAACACTTGACTTGCGCGTTGCAAAGTTGAATCCGCCCATTCCCTCTGGTTCTATAGCGCCTGTTTCTTCTTCAAAGGAGACCCAAGCGAAACTCCTTGAACTTTCCGAGCAGGCTGATGCAGTTTACATTATTGCACCAGAAACTGATGGCGTATTGAAGTCGATTGTCGAACTTGTAAAGCAAACGGGCGCAAAGTCGTTGAACTGCTCAACCGGCGCCATCGCAAAAATATCTGACAAAGCCGATTTCTACAAGGACACGAGGAAAATCGCGCCTCAGCCTGAGAGCATCCTGCTAAGCGTAGCTGAAGACTTAAAAGAAATCATTGAAACAATTCGAGACCGCTTGAATTTTCCGGTGGTTTTCAAACCCGTGGACGGTGTCAGCTGCGGCGGAATAAGCCTTGTCAAAACTGAGAACCAAGTGGCTCGTGCAATCGCTAAAATTAGGGAGTTAACAAGTGACCGTTTTCTGGTTCAACAATTAATCGAGGGCGCCGCAGCAAGTGTCAGCTTGCTTTCTACTGGCAGTAAGGTGGTGCCAGTCAGTTTGAACCATCAAGAGGTTAAACTTGAAACGGTAGAAGCGTGTTCTAGCTACAGTGGCGGCACGGTTCCTTTTGACCATCCGCTCAGGCAGAAAGCGTTCGAAGCGGCAGAAAAACTTGTAAAATCCTCTCCGGGCTTGAGAGGATATGTTGGCGTGGATTTCGTTTTGACCGATGAGGCGGCGGTGGCTATAGAGGTTAACCCGAGACTAACCACTTCATACGTTGGATTAAGAAGAGTTGTCAACTTTAATCTTGCCCAATCCATCGTTGACGCTGTTCTAAAACGCGAACTTCCGACTAACGTTGAAAGTTGCGGCTGCACATACTTCTCGAAAGTAGAGACGCCTAACCCGACGATTAGCGCGCTTCAAGAGATGTATGCCTTGGAGGATGTGGTTTCGCCGCCTTTTCCAGTTTCAGGAAACAATGCGGCTTCGGCGCTCATCGCAGTTTACGGTGCCACACCAGAGAAAGCTAAGGCGGATTTCCGTGAAGCTAAAAAGCTGGTTCTTAACACTATAAGCAGGGGCAGGTAGCGTTGGTAACGGTTATCGGCTGGGACATTGGAGGCGCCAATACCAAAGCCGCATTCCTGCGCACGGAAAACAGCAACATTGAACAGATTGAGACGGCAGTTGAGTATTTTCCGGTGTGGAAAGACCCCGAGAAGCTCGTCAGCGTTCTTTCAACGTTAAAAAAGAGGTTAAGCGGAAACGCTGAGGTTGATGGTGTTGGCTTAACCATGACTGCTGAGCTGGCTGACGCCTATCAAATTAAACGGGAGGGCATCGCGCACGTGTTAGCCTGTGTGGAGAAAGCGTTTGCGGGTTTGCCCGTTTTTGTTTTGGATGTGGATGCAAAGTTGAGGTCGGTGGACGCTGCCATGTCGGAGCCTCTGAAGGTTGCTGCGGCGAATTGGGCTGCAACGGGCTGGATGGTTGCCCAAATGGTTAAGACTTGCGTGGTCATGGATGTTGGAAGCACAAGCACCAGTATCATACCCGTGGTTGACGGCTGTATCTCAGCGGCTGGAAAAAACGACTTGGAGAAGCTTATGGTTGGCGAACTCGTTTACACTGGTAGTCTACGCACAAACGTGGCGGCAATCGTACGTTCGGTTCCGCTTCGAGGCGGGAAGGTGCGGGTTTCCTCGGAGCTGTTTGCGCAGTCAGGCGACGTTCACTTGGTTTTGGGCAACATTAGTGAGGAGGATTATACAACTGAAACGGCGGATGGTCGTGGAAAAACACGGGGGGAAGCGTTGGCGCGTCTTGCTCGTGTTGTCTGCGCTGACACTGAAATGCTGGATGAAAAGGAAATCGAGGGAATCGCACGGTACGTGTACGCTAATCAGGTGGAGCAGGTTGCTGATGGACTGAAGCAGGTTTACTCTCGCGTTAAGTCGTCTACGACGAAAAAAGTTCCTGTTGTGGTCACGGGGCTGGGTAAAACATATCTTGCGGGAGCGGCTGCGCACAAAGTTGGTGTTGAGGAGGTTGTTGAGCTGGAAAAACTGTGTTTGGGTGATGCTTTTGTATACGGAATGCCGCAGAGTCCATTGGCATGTGATGGTGTGGTTAAGGCGTCTCCTGCCGTTGGGGTCGCGTTGATGGTTGCGAGTAAGTTGGATGGGAGGTTAGTGTAGTGGAAGCGGTTGTGAAGGTTGGTGGAAGTTTGTCTGAGGAGCCCAAAGTGTTGATTAAGTTTTGTGCTAAGTTGAGCCAGCTTGCGAAAAATTATGGATTGGTTGTTGTGCCTGGAGGCGGCAGGTTTGCTGATGTTGTGCGGGATTCTGATGAGCAGTTTAACTTGTCCAGCAGTGTTTCGCATAGGATGGCGATTTTGGGGATGGACCAGTTTGGAATGTTGCTGGCGCAGATTACGCCTAACTCTTGTGCGACGTACTTGCTTGGTGACGCGAAGCATCTTTCTCAGACTGAGGCTGTGCCCATTTTTTTGCCGTCGCGGCTGCTGTTTAAGGAGAATCCGTTGAAAAACTCGTGGGAGGTTACTTCGGATTCGATTGCGGCTTATGTGGCGGGCATGTTGCAAGCCTCTAAACTGGTTTTGGTCACGGATGTTGATGGGGTTTTCACGGAAGACCCTGCTCGCAAGGATGCGGTTTTGATAGAGCAGCTGTCACCTGAGGAACTTTTAAAGTTTAATAAGCGAACCAGTGTTGACCGTTTCTTGGCGAAGCTGCTTTTGGAGGCGCCTGTGGACTGCTACGTGGTCAACGGAAAATATCCTGAAAGAGTCGAGGCGGTGCTTGCGGGGCAGCAAACTACGTGCACGTTGATTTCCGCGAAAAAATAGATGAATGGTTATAAGCTAAGCTTCGTTGATGTTGGCATGCAAGAGTCTCCTGTTGTGGCTGTGGTCCGCGGCGACCGTGGTCACAAGCCAGTTTTCGAAGCCTTAGACCTGATTGACTACAGACGCGCGCTAGCTGGTTACGACACGGTTCTCATCAAAGTTAACTTCATAACCACAAAGACGTGGGACACGGGGGCCACAACAGACCCCATCGTTGTTGAAGCCATAATTAGGAAGCTGGCAGATTTGCCTGTGAAAGTTTACGTTGTGGAGTCAGACGCGATGATAACTAATGCGGATAAGGCGTTTGAAGTTACAGGCATGAAGGACATGTGCAGGCGCAACGGCGTTGAATGGCTCAACCTTCGCCATCTTCAAGACAAGGTTACGCTTGAGGTTCCTAACGGTGAAGTGCTGAAAACGGTAACGGTGCCGCGTCTCGTCACGGAATCTGCCGTTATCAGCGCCGCGAAACTCAAAACGCATGTAGACACGACGGTGACGTTGGGCATGAAAAACATGTTCGGTTTGCTGCCTGACAAGTTCAAAGGCAAATATCACCTGAAAGACATAAGCAAAGTCGTCGTCGACATCAATACCGTGCTTCACCCCGCGTTAACAGTCATAGATGGCTTCGTAGGCATGGAAGGAAAAGGCCCCATAGACGGCACACCAGTCCAAATGAACCTCATAATCGCAGGAACAGACCCAGTCGCCACAGACGCCACAGCAGCCCGAATCATGGGCTTCAACCCTTACGAAATCACACACATACGTAAAGCCTACGAAAAAGGCTTAGGAAAAAGCGAAGCCCACATCATAGGCGAAAAAATAGAAGCAGCACTAAAACAATTCAAAAAAATTGAAAGTCTTTTATCCAGACAAAGAAAGTAGCCTTTCCGCAAGCGATTAAAGGAAGTTTAACTTATAATTGCTTGTGGTGCCCTTGACAAAGAAAGCGTTAGTATTCATACTTGTTTTATTGCTCTCAGTCTCAGCGGTAGCTTGTATAATGCGTTTCGCCGCTGTTCAAGCTGATACAAACGTCAGTGGCGTAATAGCCGCAGATGTTACTTGGACTGAAGCAAACAGCCCATACGTCCTCACAGGAAATATTCTCGTTGGTAATGGGGTAACTTTAACTATTGAGCCAGGGGTGACGATAGATCAACACCCAAGCGTTGAAAGCTATTACATAATGGTCAATGGTACATTACAGGCCGTGGGAAGCACAACAAATCCTATTACTTTTAAGGGAGGTCAAATTCTTTTTACTGAATATTGTACTGACTGGAATGAATCCACAGGTTTGGGCTGCATAATTCAGAACGCAGTATTACATTCTAGCATTGATGTTGAAGGCGGCGTGCTAAACATTTCAAACAATACTATCACACTCGCTATTCGTGTTGATGGAGGGAATCCGCACATTTCAAACAATACATTTCTAGGACAAGGAATCGACTTAGGATACCATAGTAGAAATTCCACAATTTCTAACAACATTATTTCAGGATGCTCAAGCGGGATTGTTGCTCGTTTGGACCATAATAGTAGCTCGATAATACAAGGAAATTTGATAATCAATAACGAAAAGGGATTATTGCTGGGTTATTGGTTTACAGATTCGGGTCATCCGATAGTTCAAAACAACACTATCACAAATAATGAAATTGGAATTTCTCTTGGTTCGCTTGGTGACCAATTTTCTCCCATAATTCGATTCAATAATATTTTTGATAATACTAACTACAACATGATAGTGGATAACGAATATCCATTGAATACTAACGCAACATATAATTGGTGGGGAACAACTGACCAGCAAACAATAAACCAGACGATTTACGATTTCAAAAACGATTTCAACTTGGGCACCGTAACTTTCGTTCCCTTTTTAACCGAGGCAAACCCTGCCGCACCAGTATCCACATTTACTATCACCGCTTCGGCTGGAACTGGCGGCTCAATAAACCCCAGCGGAAGCGTCCCCGTCGAATACGGAGACACCCAAACCTTCACTGTAACGCCGGACTCAGGCTACCAAGTAGCCAGTGTCCTAATGGACGGGGTCCCAGCCACAGCCCCGTACACATTCGTTAACGTTGTTGCTGACGGACACACAATCACCGCAACATTCGAACCCACCTCCACACCAACGCCTACGACAACACTCACACCTACGCCCCAACCAACTCCAACTCCTTCGACTACAAGTACACCGTCTCCAGAACCCACGCCCACACCAGAAATACCCGAATTCCCGTTAGGAATAATTCTGCCATCCTTCATGATAGGAATACTTGTTTCAGCAGTAATTTACAGAAAAAACGCAACCATAAAGAGAAAACTCATCAAGCGCTGAAACATCAATCAGTTTTTCATTTTTGATAAGCACCCTGAATTGGAAATCTAAGGAGCGCTGCAATTCCTGTTAGCGCCAGAAGTTTTTCGCCTGCTTCGTGTTCTGTACTGACTACGGTTATGCTGCCTCTTCGCTGTTCTGCTTCTCGCATGAGCTTCTCCAATTGTAAGCGTTGTTCTTCGTCTGATTCGCGCAGCACCGTGTCTGCTACAACCAGTTTTTCGACTGCACCCATGGCTACGGCGTTTTCAACCGCGTCAAGCCCGTAAGTAATTGTGCCTTCCCCTTTGCCCAGCCTCTTCATGACTTCCTCCATAACCTCGGTTTCATCAACAATGCGCAGCTGCTTTGCCGCTTTCAAGAGCACGCCTGAGCGTAGTGCCTCGTAGATGCCACTTACGCCGCCGTTGTTGACGCTTTTCACGTCCACCACCGATTTAGCCATATCTTTAGCCTCGTCTGACAGGAACTTGGTGAAGTCGCCTTTAACGAAGCCCACGCCCACGATTACGATGGGGTTGTGGTTTGGCGTCCAGAGTTGCCGTAGGCTGTTTACTGCGCGTTTGAAGTATTCTTTTGTGGCGGCTACTCGTTTGTCGGCTTCGTTTTTTCCGGGCAGTTTCATGCGTTCTTCTACTTTGACGTCTACGCCGTACTGTTTGGTTTCGGCTACGGCGAAGCCTTCGTCGTCTATGGCAATGATTATCATGGGTTTTTCGGTTTTGCTTGCATGGTACAGCCTGTCCAAGAGGTGTTTGGGCCATTCTTTCTTCACGATGGTTACAGGCTGGTTCAAGGCTATGTTGAGCGTGTGATGGGCGGCTGTCGGCATGATGTCTGGCGCGTGGATGATTATTCCGTGAACGCGTAGCTTGCCCAAGAACTTGTCCCACGCTACGGATTCTACTTTGACGCCCATGAATGCGGAGACGCGTTCGGCGCTTTTCGGCCTAGAATACTCCTGATCAGTCTTCACGGCTCGTGACGAGTAGGCGTAAACCTCGTCGCCCTTGTAGACAACGTTGTACAAGTGCCAAAGGTCATCGTCAGAGCTGGGAACAACCTTAACGAAGCCTTGCCTGAGGTTTCTGCCTATAATCTTCACGGTTCCGCTGAGCCTCCCAATTAAATTCACTTAACACATAATTAACCTTCACCCACGAAAACCACATGCGGTTGCTTTTTTAAGCTACAGATACACTATTGAGCAGTAACAAGAAAACACGTAACACAGCCTACGGGTCACATGGAGGAAAATTGGGTGGCTTCAAGATTAGTCGTGGTGAAAGTCGGCACCAGCGGCATAACAACAGGCAAAGGTAAACTCGACGAGGAAGAAATGCGCAGGCTAACCGCTCAAGTTGCAGCCGCACACAAACAAGGCGACAAAATAGTCTTAGTCACATCTGGCGCTGTAGCCGCGGGCATAGCCGAACTGGGCATACCTCCGAAGCCCAACGACATTGTCTTCCAGCAAGCCGCCGCAGCCACAGGACAAAGCGTGCTGATGGCAAAGTACCGTATACTTTTCAAGGAACACGGGCTGAAAGTTGCCCAAATCCTGCTTACCGCAGAAGACCTTTCCAACAGAGTCTCCTACCTGCACACATGCAACGTCTTGGAAATGCTGTTGAAAACAGGCGTCATACCCATAATCAACGAGAACGACGTGACATCCGTTGAGGAACTCATGCCCTTAACCGAGGGTTACAGAGTAAACTTTAGCGACAACGACATACTCTCCGTGCTCGTGGCCAATGCCGTAAGAGCGAACCTCGTCGTTATACTCTCAGACGTAGACGGCATATACACAACTGACCCGCAAAAGCCAGAGGCAAAAGTGATAAAAATCGTGGAAAACATCACCAGTGAATTGAAAAACGCGCTTAACGGCAAAGGCAAGTGGGGTAGAGGCGGAATCCAAAGCAAAGTGAAAGCCGCGGAAATAGCCACAACATGCGGCATAGCCGTAGTGGTAGCTAACAGCCGAAGAGAAAACGTGCTCACAGACATCCTCGCCGGCAAAGAAGTCGGCACATACTTTAAACCGCAGAAGTGTATGCCAGCGGTGAAACGTTGGATAGCATACGGCGCTTCAGTTAAAGGCCAAATCTATGTTAACGAGGGCGCCAAGAAAGCCATATTGGACGGCTCCAGCCTGTTGCCTGTTGGCGTAAGCAAGATAATCGGGCACTTCAATGCAGGTGATGTCGTTGGGATAGTTGGTCCGGACAACGTTGAGTTTGCAAAGGGAAACCCGAACTATAACAGCGGCGAGTTAAACCTGATGAAAGGCTTACAAATCAACGAAGTCAAAAAAGAACTGGGTTACATTCGCCAAAAAGAAGTTATTGAACATAAACACATACACTTGTTGAGTGAGGAAAATGATACTTGAAATCTGCAAAAAAGCTAAAGCAGCCTCAGTTCAGCTAGCTAAGCTTTCCACTGAAGAAAAAAACGCGGCGGTCTGCAAAATGGCTGACGCTCTTGAAGCAAACGCGGATCAGATTCTTGCAGCTAACAAGAAAGACGCGGACGCAGCCAAAGTTAAAGGCTTGAAAGCCGCGTTATTGGACAGGCTCGCGTTGGACAACCGCAAAATAGCAAACATGGCAGTTTGCCTCCGGGAAGTGGCGGAAATGGATGACCCCGTAGGCGAAATCGTGAAAACTTGGACTAGACCTAACGGATTATTGATTGGGCAGATGCGCGTGCCCTTAGGTGTAGTCGGAATAATTTACGAGTCCAGACCAGACGTCACCTCAGACGCGACGGGTATTTGTATAAAATCCGGCAACGCCGTGATTCTTAGAGGCGGTTCAGACGCCATAAACTCCAACGTTGCGATAGGCGACGTGCTCCGAGATGCGTTAGTCGAAACTGCCGTGCCCGTTGACGCCGTGCAAGTTGTCACGTCAACTGACCGAAAAGTCGCCGAAGAATTCATGCGAATGCGCAACTACGTGGACGTGCTGATTCCCCGTGGAGGCGCGGACCTAATCCGAACCGTGGTGGAGAAAGCATCGATTCCAGCAATTGAAACGGGAACAGGCAACTGCCACATCTACGTTGAAGAAGACGCAGACTTGGACAGTGCAGTACCCATAATCATAAACGCCAAATGCCAAAGACCGGGAACATGCAACGCCGTAGAAAAACTCCTTGTGCATACCACCATAGCGGAACAGTTTCTGCCCGTGGCAATCGCAGCACTCCGAGAGAAAGGCGTGGAAGTCCGTGGCTGCCAGAAAACAGCCAAAATAGTTCAGGACGTAAAACTTGCTACTGAGGAAGACTGGTACAGGGAATACTTGGACTATATAATCGGCGTGAAAGTCGTGAAAGACCTAGACGAAGCCATAGCACACGTAAACAAGTACAGCACCAAACACTCCGAGTCTATACTAACCTCAGACTTCGACAAAGCAATGCGCTTCATCAGGGAAGTAGATTCGGCAGCAGTCTACTGGAACGCTTCCACACGCTTCACAGACGGCAACCAGTTCGGCTTAGGCGCAGAAATCGGAATCAGCACACAAAAACTCCACGCCAGAGGACCCATGAGCGTCCGACACTTAACCACCACAAAATACTTCATCCTCGGCAGTGGCCAAATCAGAAAATAACAAACACCTACCTTTTCAACCACAAACAACCTCATGAACCAATCAACACTACTCCAAATCATCATATTTGGGACCTATTAGAAAGTGTTTTATGTTATATCAGGCCTAAGAGTGTAAGCGAGGTTATACAATGGCTAAATGCCCTAATTGTGGAAAAGAAGTTAAAAACGCAAAGAAAACGTGGAAAATGGCTGGCAGGCCCGACAAAAACGGCAAACGAACGCAACTTACCATAGGCTTATACGAGTGTTGCGGAAAAAGCTTCAGGCAAGTCTTAGATAAAAGGAAAATCTAAGCGTCCCATCATCCTAAACCCTTTTTTTATTTTTCCAGCCTCTCTAAGAGGAAAATCTCAAGTCTGCACCAGAACTAAAAAGTGTGTTTCGGTGATGCTTTTGTATACGAGTTGACTTCACGTGAAAAAAGAAGCCCACTACGAGCTCTTTTTGCTTCTATCTGCATCCTGCCTAAGCAAGACTATAGTGTCCGCCGGTACATCCTTGTGAACAGTGAAGTTTGCCCCTATCCAACTGTTAGTTCCAACCTTTACGCCAGGCATGAAAAGCGCGTTTATCCCCGTTTTAACGTCGTCGCCCAGAATCGCCCCAAGCTTCCGTCTTCCACTATCAACGACTTCGCCTTTCACTATCATCTTCACGTGCCCATCATCAAGTCGAAGATTAGCAGTAATGGCGCCTGCTGCCAAGTTACATCGTTCACACAGTATGCTATCGCCCACATAAGACAAGTGACCAACATGCGTCCCATCCATTATAAGGCTGTTTTTAACTTCACACGCATTGCCAACCCGCACGTTTTTGCCTACGCTTGTGCACGAACGAATGTAACAGTTGGGTCCAATGTCGCTGCCTTCACCGATAAAACATGGGCCTTCAATATAAGCTCCCGAACGTATCCTCGCGGTTTCAGCAACCGTCACAGGTCCCATCAAGTGAGCACCCTCCTCCACGGTTCCGTAAACATTATGCTCCATACGCCTAAGCGCCCAACTGTTCGCCTCAAGCAAATCCCATGGTCTCCCAACATCAAACCAGTCAGCCTCCGAAACCTTAGATGATAGCACAGTCTTATCATCGTCTATAAGAAGCGAAACAGCGTCAGTGAGCTCCCACTCACCGCGAACAGAAGCCTTAGTCTGCTTTATCTTACCAAAAATCTCTTCTGACAACACATACAGCCCAGCATTAGCTAAGTTCGACGGCGCTTCTCCCACCACTGGCTTTTCAACTATCCTCCTGATTGTTTTCTCGTTTTCAAGCTCCACTACACCGTAGCTTTCAGGCTTCTCTACAGGAACCACGGCCATAACAGCAGCAGGCTTCTCCGCCTCATACAACCGAACAACATCAGCCATAGCTTCACGCGCAAAAAGCAAATCACCGTAAACAAGAACAAAATCGCCGTCAACATAAGGCTCAACAACACTCACAGCGTTGCCTGTACCAAGCATCTCAGCCTGCTCGATATAAGATATCTTCAACCCCCTGCTCTCGCCGTCACCGAAGTACCGGCGAATAGCGTCACCCATATAATGCGTGACAACAACGACTTCAGTTATTCCAGAAAACTTCAACGCGTCCAAACAGTGCTCTAGAATCGGTTTCCCACCCACCTGAATTAAGTGCTTTGGCCGAGTTGCCGTGATGGGTTGAAGGCGCGCTCCTTCGCCAGCAGCTAAGACTACAGCTTTCATTTCTTCAACTCCTCATACTGGTTTTCAATTAAAACTGTTCCTCTGCCCATTATGTCGTTTGCAGCTTTTAATGATTCACCCTCAACAGTCACCCGAATAAGAGGTTCAGTTCCAGACGCCCTAATCAAAAGCCACCCGGTATTAAGAGCTATCCGCACGCCATCAACAGTCGATAAATTCGTGTACTCAGGAAATACAGCATTTGCAGCTTTCTCAATGCTTGCAACCACCTTATGCTTCAAGTCGTTCCTGCAAGGCAAGTTCTCTCGCAACGTTACGTACTTCGGCACCTCAGCAACGAACTCCCGCAAACTCTTATCCTCCTCCTCTAAAGCCTTCAAAAGCAAAACCGCAGAAAACGGCCCATCAGGACAATAATGAAAACTTGGATGCACCCAAGCTCCACACGGCTCTCCACCGAAAACAGCACCGTAACGCTTGATAGCCTCTGAAACATAAACGTCACCAACCCTTGTTCGAACAACCTTCCCTCCGAATTTCTCAGCCATATTCTCAACACACATTGACGCCTCAACATTCGTAACCACAGTTCCGCCGCAGGCACGCTTCACAGAGTAAGCAGCATAAGCAGCAAGCAAAAGGTCAAAATCCATAAAGCTACCTTCCGCGTCAACAAAAGCCACACGGTCGCCGTCGCCGTCAAAAGCCACCCCAACATCGGCACCAACCTCCTTTACAACTTGCATCAAATCCTTCAGGGACTCAGCAGTAGGCTCAGAACTCCTTGCTGGAAAGAACCCGTCAGGCTGTGCATTTAAGGCAGTTACATGGCAACCAGCATTCTTCAGCAACGCCGGACCCACATCAAATGTAGCGCCACAACCCGAATCGACAACAACACGCCACTTCTTACATAACGCTACAGCGTCACGAGCCATTTCAAAGTAGAAGGGCTTGACATCAACGTTAGAAGCCTCGCTTATTTCACGCCAATCTGCCATATCAAAGCTATTCTCCGCAATTATCTTCTCTACAGCGGTTTGGCTTTCATCAGTGTAAGATAAACTTGTTCCGTCGAAGATTTTTATGCCGTTATACTGCGGTGGATTATGCGATGCAGTAAGCATGAATCCAACGTCAGCCTTTAACCTCATTGTTGCATAAGCCAAAACAGGAGTTGGCACAGAACCCACCAAAGACACACGCACGCCACAGGCAAGCAACCCAGAAACAAGTGCGTCCTCAATCATTGAACCCGAAACACGCGTGTCCCTCGCCACCAGCGCTTTATCCGCTTTGGCATACGATGCTACAGCTAAACCCACTTTGCAAGCTAACTCTGGCGTTAAGAAACTGTTAACTAATCCTCGTACTCCAGAACTCCCAAACAGTTTAGCCAAATTTGTATCCCCTATTAGTTTGAATACTTCTATGGTTAAAAGGCTAATCAGCTTAAAACGATTTAGCCCAAAAACTACCCACGCTGTGGGTATTAAACGCTGAATTCTCAACGAACTTGGCTAGTTTCCGCCGTGTTGGATGGACACCATCCAAGTTGGATAGGTAATATGCAGAAACAGCGTTTGCTAAGGTTAATCGGCACTCATCTGAAACTCCGTTTCCATCGCCTAAAATGTTTCCTGCGTTCCAAGCGTCACCTGCGCCAGTAGCTCTCAACGCTTTAATTTTGAAAGTTGGAACAACAACTTCGGTTTTTTTTGTGAAAGTAGCTGAGAAAACGGTGGTGTGCAAATCGATTCTCGCGGGTAAATTCTTAGCCAAAACTCTAGCGGCTTCAATTGCTAACTCGTCAAACCGCTTGTTCTTTTGGTTCCCGAGTATTTCACCGCTTAAAATTCCCGCATAGCAGATTGCCTCGTTCTCGTTTAAACTTAAAACGTCAATTCGGCTGGTTTTCAAAACATCCCGCATAAGTTCCGGAATTTTATCTTTGTTAGGTGTTGGATCTGCTGTGTCATAGTACGTTTTGCCCTTTCCCTCAGTTTTTACCCTGTGAAAAACGTTTTCAGCCAGAGCAGTTCCAAACTTCTTGGTTCCAGCCCAGTTAAATAAGCAAACGTAATCCGCGTTTTCAATCAACTCGTAATCTCGTTCAGTTAGGTCTGAAGGACCAAAATTAGCAAGTGAGCCTACGTCTCTGAGCATAATGTTGGCTTTTCCATCTTCCTTCTTGAGTTCCAGTGCTGTTGTTAGCGAGGCTTTTTTTACAATTTTTACGTGTGAAAGGTCAGTACGGTATTTTCCAAGATAAAATTTTATCTGGTGAAGACCTAGTTTGCTGGTGCAGACAATTGGAGTAACATTTACGCCTAACGCAGCTAGAGCCGAAGTGGTGTTAACTGCGTTTCCACCTCTTATGTCCATTTGGGCTACGCCATCTATGCTACCGCCTTTTCGCAGAGTTATGTCTGTAATTACTGAGGAAAACTGCTCTGGGTCATAGTCTATGCTTATTAGGCGGTCATAGAAGAAGTCGGGCATAACGACTGCATCAATTTTTGAATGTTTTTCTTTCAGAAAGTTCAGTAGTTTGTGTTTGTAGTCTTGTGTCAATACTTGAAGTCACCCCTAACGTTTATTTTCCACAAAGCTAAAATATAGTTTTTTATTATATGTTGGAAATTAACTCGGAATAATGGAAAAATTGGACGGGAGATAAGAAAGAGATGAAGTTTAAAGCTGAAATGTGCTTGCTGGTTGTAGCTATTGCGCTTTTTGCGTTGAGCGCGTTTTTCTACTCGTATCAGCCATCCAGTGAAAGCCTAACGTTCAGTGTAGATGCAAGCAGTTATCCTTACAGAATGCAAGCGTTAACGTTTGTTGGTTTTGGCTCAGCGCTGATGTTAACTGCGTCAGTCTCTTATTCGAAGCGTAGCAAAAATTTTGGAAACAGTAGTCACCGAGTTTAGCCTAGAACGTAGCTAACTAGTATCCAGACTAGGTCTCCAAATAGTAAAGCGACAATCAAACCAATTGTTACAAATATAAGCATGGGTAAGCCTGGCGTAGCCCAAACGTAATCACTGATTTTTCCAGAATCAATCGCGTTGGATAGATGTTCAACTATTTCGTCTCTTCCCTCATCTCTTGGTACAACAACAAGTTTTCGGTTAAGCTTGTTTTCACCATCATCATTTTCAACGTCTTCCATGGGGTAAACGTGCCATTTTTCCTTTAATTTAGCGACAGGAACCTTGTATCCAGTTACGAGGACAACTAGCTTTTTTCCAATGGATTCGGTTGCAAGTGTTCCTTCAAACAGTTTTTTCCCGGTTGCTACGCGCTTGCTGAGGTTACGTAGAAGCATGTAAAGCCCGCTTGCCGCTGCGAACAAAACGGAGTTGCTGAAAATCGTTAAGGGGAAGATGTTCTGCGAAAGAGGCGAAATCCCTGAATTGAGAAGCGGCGTGAACAGCATTTCTGTAGAGAAAGGTAAAGCAAGAGCAATGCACATAAGAGCCTTAGAGTCTGCGCCTCCGAATCCGCCAGAATAAAACAAGAGCAGGGCAAAGGCTGCTGTTACACCGAAGCTTAAGCCAAAAAAAGGCAGTTTCGCGGGTTCGTATAGTAGTAGTTCAGCAAGGGATATACAAAGAGCGATGGGCGCGTAGACTGCCCAAACACGGTTGCTTACTTCTCTGGTTTTGTGGTCACTCCAAGAGGCGTAGAGAAGAACAGTTAAGGAAAGGGTAATGTTTGCGGCAATGAAGGCTGTTTGCATGTTGAAGACATCCTAAGAGTTTTCAGATGTAGCTTATGTGGTTTCTAATTTAAGGTAATAAAATTTTGTCCTCGAACTTACTTTGTCTGATGTGCTAAAAAATCAAAAGAGTTATTGGGGTGCTTGCTCTTGGAATTCCAAGAATTGTCCTGGATTAGGCACTATCCTGAAGTAGTAGTTGGCTCCTTCTGTCCAAGTGCTGGCTAAGCTGTTTGGCCAATCAATTGTCAGTGTGGCTATTCCGCCTGCGGAAAGTGCTTTACCTGAACCCGTTATCTCTGTGACGAAAGAGGTTACGTCTGTCATGTTTCCAGAGGAGTCACCAAGCCAAACTCTTACGATGTAGGTGTCTTCTGTTCCTGAGTTACCAACTGTGATTTCGGTTACGTCGGTATCGAAACGTATGTTTTCCTTGTAGAGTATAACTCCTGCTGAAGAAGTTGCGCTGCCCATGTAGGTTGATATCCACGCGTAGGTTACGACTATGGCTGCAACTGCGATGACTATCAGAAGCAACGTGGCAAGTATTGGCGATATGGCTTTCTTGGAGTTCAGTAACTTCCTAATCGACATTTTTATGGTACACCTTGTTTGGCTAGGGTTTGCTCATTTTTTGTATATAACATATGTGAAGCTGTAATCAACATTTCAAAGTATTCGGAATTCGACAACCAAATAGAAAGATATGGAAAAGAAAGGTGGAAGCAACTGACTATCTTTTCGATTTTTGTGAATTCTGAATTCTCAGCTTTATAGTTGGGAAAGGTTATACCCCCCTTATATAGTTAGATTTTAATGTGCATTTGATTGTTAATTGGCGGTTTAGCTTTCTGAGGTTACGGTTATTGTTGGCAAGTATTCGGCGAGTATCCACAACCCGGTTGGAGTGCTGCCGTCAAGTTTGTAAATGGGCATTGTATCATCGAAAGTTACTACCGCGCCTTTCCAAGTTACGTCCAAAGCATCATAGAAGTTGTTAACTGAGTTAAGTCCAACTGGAAGCAGTTCAATTGTCTTGCTAGATGTGGATGTTTTGAGAGCGCCCACAGTAGTTCCAGCGACGGAATCGAATCTGTATAGTTTCACGTTTGCGGTGTCGGTGAACATTATTCCGGCGCCCCTTGTGCCACTTGATATCATTTGGCTCCAGTGATGAGCTAAGCAACTGCCTGAGTAGTCGTAGAACGTGCCGGAGCCTTCTGCTACAATTGGATACCCGTTAGATGTTCCGTTCTCAGTCTGCACTGTTATTGAACTGACTGAGGTCGTTAAGCTTATGGGGCATAAGTCCGTAATTGTCCGTGATTGCGCTGAATCTATGAACATCAGCCTAAGTTGATAGTTGTAGTAGGTTACATTAGCAGGCAACGTAATCACTATGTTGGCGTAGACGTTTGGACAGTTGGAAGCGCCGCTTGACCATTCGGCTTCTTGCTGTATGATGTCTCTGACTACACCATTGTATATGACGTAGGCTGCTCCAGCGCCATAAACGCTGTCTTCGTTATTTATGCGCATGAAAGTTGCTGTGCTAGAAGTGTATGTGCCGATGACTGTTGAGGTTACGCTGAAACTTCCAATATCGAGATGTATTATCCCGTTGCTTAATTCATCATCGTCAGGGTCGTCTCCAGTGAAGTATTGGTTGGTGTATGCTAATGGTGTTTGAATTGCTTCGTCGCTTCCATCCCACCATAACTTAAATTCGGATACACCGCTATCTAAAAGAAACACTACCATTTGGCTGCTACCGAAAACCGTAGAGTTGCTTGTTAAGCCCAACGGGATTTTGTATCCTGACGCCCAGTCCTCTACTTGGAAAGGAACTTCCTGTTCCACGCCATTTATGGTTTGGTTCAAATGGAGAGATTTAACAGAAATAGGCGGTATCGCTTTTGCTTCTGTGGACATGTCCAAGTTTTCACCTAGAAACCGCATTGTACCATTCTGTAACCATTCTACAACTATTGTTGAGTCCTCCTGTGACAAAATCATACTAAGATCAGGCTGAGGACCCAGCAACACGGCATCGATTTCCCATGAATCTTGAATTGAATCTAAACCATCACTGCTTCCTCTAAATCTTATTGTTAATGTTGCTGAAGTCAAATACGAAGAAACAGAGACGTTTTTCCACCCGTTAACCAGTCCAGTAAGAGTAGTAAGAGTAGCCCAATTACTGCCAGTCCAAACGTCAACCACCAAATCCTCTGAGCCTAATGAACCAGCTTTGATGCAAAGGGCTTGCTGGGGATCCGTGTAATTCACGTTTGTAAACTGCTCTTCAATATCCAACTGGAAACTAGTGCTATCCACCTCTTTTGTAACGGTCACCAAATCAACGTATGCATGCTCGCCGCCTTCAATATCATCTGCCCGGAATCTTATTTGGAAATCTCCGATTAAGTATTGACTTTCGTCAATTTCATGTTGCCAGTGAACCCACTGATATTCAGTATACGCTCCTAACTGAACAATCTGGTCCCAGTCATGTCCATCCCAATAATAAAGCCTAAATTCATCGTTTTCACAACCAGCATCGTAAAACCAGAAATCAACGAATATTTTTGATGCGTCGGAGCAATCCATTGAAGGAGTATACAAAGAACCTGACCTGCCCGTGTCCCACCCGTCAAAATCCGCGGAATAGCCACCATCCTTTACCTCATCGCTTTCCTTATTCCAATTACTGCTTTCATACCATCCCGATGGAACCCAACTTCCTTCAAACGATTCGCTGTTAATCAGGGTGATATTTAACGCGCCACCCCCAGTGTTAGTTTCGGTCAAAGTGTCATATGTCGAGTCTGGCGCGGACTGTTGAGCAGTAAAGTTCGATTGAGAGCCAATGTCAGAAGAAGAGTCAACATCTGAGGTGTCCAGATCCACGTAATCCGCGTCGGTGTAAGTGCTGTTCTGTATAATCGCAGCAACATAACTGCTGAAAGATGAAGCAACCACTATTATGCCTCTGGTATCCTCAATTTTTATGAGGTACGAGTCAGGGTCTACTCCAGCAGGAAAATCAATTATGTAAGTGCCGTTTGCGTAAACTATGGGATCAGTAGTCGGAGATACGAGCTCCCATGTTGATGTCTCATCGAGATAGTGATAGAAACGCAAGTTCTGTTTTGCCAAGTTAATTAGGGGCTCAGTTCCGTCTTTATTTACGCTCACAACTGCTTGGGTTTCTGAGGAGCCTAGGATTTCTACGTCTAATCTGGACGATGCAAAGTAAGTCATGTTATACAAACCGATACCTGCCAAATCGTATGTGACAGAAAGATTTCCTGAACTGAAACTTGCATTCGAGAACCAGTCTGTTCTCAAATTTAAAGTAGTGACGTTAAATGATGCACTCCATTCTGGTCGGATATCTCCAATGTTTTCCAATCCGCTCTGCAGATAATTCGAGGCTAAAAGCCTAGCATACGATGTGTTTCCAGTAACCTGCAAAACTGAGCCGTAATAACCCACTGTGAAACCTACAACCTGTTTCAAAGCCAAATTTATTTCATCTACGGCACTTAATACCTGCGGATTATCTTCAACAGTACTGTAACGAATAGCGGAATAAGTGGTCATTACTGCGGCGATTAGAACTACTGCAACAAGCAAAGCTGCAATAATTGTAAACTGGCCTTTTTTATTGATCTTCAATTTTTTCATTCTTAAGCCGCCCCCACAAAACCAAGTTGTAGAATAATCAGCCTAGATGTCCCATAACTCGTGTATTCAGAACGATAAAGCCTAGGCTGATAATACGTAAGAAGACTAAGACATGTTAGACGGATATCAGGAGTACGCGTTAAACCAAGAGCCAAAAACGTTCCAGTAGTAGATGTAGATCCACTATTAACATGTCGATATATAGCCCCAGGAATATAATTTCCGACCGGATTAAAAACATAGAGTCCAACCTCCAAATCGTAAGTTGATAATATGGAATTCGACAATGCTCGCGTTGAAGTTTGGTATTCTGAAGGGTAAATGCCATAATAATTGCAGCAGTACATTGCTTCAGATGTAAGCGTAACAACACCGACGTCACTGGTGACACCGTTGGAATTATAAACATAAGCTTGATTATCTAGGCCTTGGAGAAATGCTCTAACGCCGCCTTGAGCTGTCATGCGCATGCCGTAAATTCCCCAGTCATTCTGCTGAGTCGGGAAAGCTGCTGTGTTGCTTACATAGTAAAAGGGATATCCTACAATGCTTGCCCACGTCCAATTGTACTCGTTGACTTTTTGCCCAAGAAAGTAACTGTAACGCGCATACGAATTATCAGAATAAGGCGATGTACAATAAGCAGTAGGTATAGGCACGGCTTCCCCGCACGTGTTAATAATTACTGCGTTCTCTAGTGTTTCACCTTCCAATGGGGTGCCGCCCAATAGCTGCCCAAGTTCTGCGGTGTTTTGCACCATCACGGTGTTTACGAAATAGGGCGAGAGTAATTTATACAAATCTTCTGCCAAACTCTGGGCCGTGTAACCAGTAATCCACCATCCGTTTGCGTCACTGCAGTTTAAAATATACAGTGTACCTTCGCCACTGTCTTCCCCTATCTTTTCGGGAATAACGTTAAAGGTAACGTTTGCAGAAGCAGCCAAATAGGAAGACGCATCTGAAGTGGTGCCTAAACTGTCCGTGTTCGAAATAGTAATCAAGTTATTGTATAATTCAGCTCCACTGGCACTACTACCCACCTCATAAACTGTGAGGTTGTATATTACGTTAGCCGGCAGAGAAGCTGAAAGGGCAATCTGAACTTCATTCCAGAGCGTGACATTTTCAATGTCAAAAGCGGCGGTACTCAAACCATAGTCTGAATCCAAAACCTGCAATGTAGTAAAGGACAGTCGCCTAAGATTTACGGGTGAAACCTCTCTTGGCCCTGGCAAAACGGCAAAAAAAGATACACCTATAAAAGCGCCAGTAATTATGATGATGACTACTAAGACTTCGATTGTACGCATCATCTTTTAGCCGACCACCTGATACCCTTCTAAACTCCACAAAGCAATAGTAACCTGATAAGCCACACCACCAACTATGACTTGTCGCATGTCAGTTGCGACCCACTCCTGTGACGCAGGGTCGCCCCCGAAAACCACAGGAAAAGCAAGAGAACTAACACCCCAAGGCATCATAACTAATCCACCTTCAACAGTACTTTTCTTGTAAGTAATTATCAAAATTCCCGGATTATCTGTAGGGATGTTAACGACTTCATAAGGGGACCCCTCACCAGAGTTAACGTGCCCGTAAGAATTTTCTAATGGCATCTCACGTAAGGTAAAATCATCGGCCAAGTAAACAAGAGTTGCATTATACTTCACCTCTGAACTTGGAGGATCATAATAGTCGATGTCAAAACTATGTGCAATTAAGATCCTGCCCTCAGATACGTCATCAACAAGAGGAATTATATACGCCTCTTCACCAGAAACTCGCTCGTGATATCCTACTCCAACCAAACCGCCTATATGAACATAAGCAATAAACGAGTAACTCGAACTGCTCTTTGTAACCTCAACAAATTCCAAAGTAACTGAACCATCTTCGTTGGTAGTAGACTCTCCAGTATCAATACTATAGGAGGGTTGACCCCCGTTGAGTGAAACAGATAGCATGCAGTAAGTCACACGTGCATTAGCTAACGGAAAACCAGTGCCATATGCATTAAGAGATAAGCGCAATGGGCTCGCAGCTTGATCTTCTGTAATCGTAACTGTTACTATCGGCTTGAAAGTAAGTTGAAAACCATATTCGTTTCTGATTCCGAGAAGATCCAGCGCTGTGGTATAATTAAGGCTACTACCATGAGACACCAGCAGAAAGTTTTTGTCCCCAATAGTTATATTACTATAAGTCTCGCCAGTTTTCGGATAAAAAACTGAGGTTCCACTAGAAGAAGTCAAGCGCATAAGGGAAAACGAACTAATCCTGTACTGGGTAAACTCGGGGTCTTGTAAACCAAAACCTGTGGGAAGTTCATCTTCTTGTCCCCAGTTCACTGGAATACCCGGATTTAACAACATGTTGTCAAGTAGATCGCTGGCTCTAGTGGCAGTTGCTCTGTGACGCTGATAAATAACCGCCGTTTGAATTGTTTGATTAAAAAGACCAATGAAAAGCAGGGTCGCAGCTAGAAAAACGGTGACTGCTACCATATGGTCTATTGTTGAGCTTACCATGTTTACTAGTCTCCTTCGAACGACAGCAAAATCGTGCCGTTAACCAACTTTTCAGCAACCAAGTTTGCATCCGTTGAGTTGCTCATAAACTCCGAGCCGGAGTCCCAATTAACGTTCGACCCCAACGTAACTGACGTCGTCGCCTCTATGCTACCTCCCATAAACTTTAGCTTAATATCTAGAAACTGACTGGAATTAGCCTCCGCCGCTCTCAATGATGCGTTACCCGTGTACGCATAGCCTTCTATGAAAGGCGAAATCGCTAAGCTGCTTCGAACAGTGCCTGATGATATTGAATCATGACTCAAAGCGGAGTATATTTGTTGAATAGAGCTTCCCAAATGGCTTGCTGTCTCCTCCAGTGCAAGCGTCTGACGTGAGTCTACCCAACTGTTCATGAGCCAAGCAGCTGTCAAGGGAAAGAGGAAAATCTGCATTATCAACAGCGGAATCATGATCATGTATTCGATAGTTATCTGTGGCAAACGTTCTCCTCCATTTTTTAAACTTGACCTATCGTCACGATTACTTTTCCAATGTAAAACTCAACCACGGAGTCTGGAAGTAGAGTAACTGTCTCAGTGGTATGGTCGAATTGAAAGAAATCAGCGTCAAACCCTAAATCAGCGTTTGGAAAAGTGACGGTAATCCGAACTTGGTCAACGCCGCTTCTCACTATTTTTATGACATCGTTTCCGGTCAGAGTTATCGATTGGGACTTGTACTGATGATTGCCCGGTTCAAGAGCAGGCAAATAAAACTTCGCGTAGTATGAGGTCCCTTCAGGTCCCGTTATTGTTGAATTTAACATTCTCATGGAAGGAATGGCAACTATTCGGGTGTAGTTTCCCTCTTGCATAGGTAATTTTTCGACGCAGAATACTTGACTCACGGGTGCTGAAGAACCCTTTTGCAGAAAAGAACCGTTAGACGAAGGCAACACACGTTCAAAGTAATTGTTGCCAACAGAGTATGTGCTTACAGGTATGTTAAACAGGATCATTCCAGTGAAATTGCTAAACAGGGGTTCCCACGCTGAACCGCCATGTGGGTAAATTTCAAAAGTATAGTTTACCGCTATCGATTGAAATTTCATGTTCCCGTATTGGCTTGAGTAACGAACTGTTTGAGTGCGGCCGATGGTCCACGCTATATCGTCAAGTTGAAGACCTGTTGTAAGCATGAACTGCTTGTTAGTGCTGAACTCGTTTTCAGCCATTCTTGAATCCAAGAAAGTGTTCGCGTAAGTCATAGCTACAAGTATCATAACGACTACGGCCGCGGTCATTATAGTCGTTGCAACGGCTGGAGCAACTGCTCGCTTATCTTTCCGTAAACTTTGCGTAAGACCGTCTCTCGTTTTTTCTCCGCTCCTATCAAATTGATATGAAAAGAGGCACAACCTTAGCTGCTACACATGCTATGATTACTAGTATTGATGCATGCTTGAACCCGGCGGCCACTGACTCCTCGCTAATCTTTCCAGCTACAATACCTATCAAGTAGCTATGGAAAATCACTGAAGTCATGAATACCAACGTGACTGCACTGTTATCTTTCGGCGTAGTTTCTCCTCCTACGCTAGTGGGTATGATACTCCCAGTTGTGAAACTTAGCATCATGACTGTGGTTGCCACAAGCAGAATCGAAGCCAAGTAAGGCATCATGATGTAAGGGCGAACAGACATCTTCTTTTCTTTCTCTACTTCCTGCGTCAGATTATTGAATCTGGCAAGTGACTCAATCATGGCAATCGTACCGCCTCCAACGTCTATAGTTTCGACGAGGAGAAACATGACTATCTGCGTCATCCAGCTTTTAGTTCTATTCAGAAATCCCATTATTACCTTCTTTAAAGGTAAACCCCACGATATTTCAGAGCTTATTTTGCGTAGATCTTTGCTGAAAGAGCCGTAATCGCGATTGGATAAGCTTTCGATGCACTTTTCAGGTGATAAACCAGTTTTTCGCACTTCAGTTAAATCTCGGAGAAAGCTGGCAACACCTTGCTCAGTATCGACTTTTTTCTTGTTTAGTCTAATATACACCACCGCTGCAGGCGCTGTAGCAATAAACAATGCGATTGATATTGCAACGGGCATATCAATAATTGTCTGAATCCCCGCCATAAACGGAAGATCAACCATTCCCACAAAACTTGTGAGGATGAGGAAAACTACAATACCTATTATACCGCAGATTCCGTATACTTTGTAAGGGCGCATATCTGTGATTGGTGTCTTTGGCTGCATGCTGTGAGCTAAGTAAATGAACATCATCGACAGCATAGGCGTGAAAAGATACGTATACATGATAATGCCAGACATCATAGAGGTGCCTGCTGTAGGCTGAATCTCGTTGACGGCAAACAGGATGTAGAAGCACAATGACATCATGACCATTACGATAATGAAAGTTTCTAAGAGCATACCAAGGCGTTCTGCCGCAGACTTGACTCGTAGCGCACGTGTCTTGAATATTTCTTCAGCTTTTCGTTCAAGAAAGTGTCCGATATCTCCGCCGATGATGACAGTTGAGGCGTAACCTGATAGGAAGTCCCTGAATATGTCTAATGGATTCTTTTTTGCCGCTTGTTCCAAAGCTGTTAGAGGGTCTCTGCCAAAGATTTCCACATCTTTTATTACTTCCCTAGCTTCTACACGCATAGCGGGCATTAGCTCAACCTCGGATAGCCTCTTGAAGCTTGTGTAAGGCGCAATACCTCCAGATGCCATAACGCTGATGTAGGCAGCGGCGAAGGGCATCTCTCTTTCTAAGCCAGATGCGCGGTCACTGGCCTTGGAGAGTGGAACTATAAGGAAACCTACCATTATGTAAAGCGGAAAGGGAATTAAGAATAGAAGTGGGAGAAAGCCAAATAATGCGAAAATTAGTGATATTACAGATACAGGGATTGTTAATACTGCAATAAAAAGCATAAGGGATACGTATGTTTCAGGATAGATTTTGATTTGGGCCTTGTTAAGTTTATCCTTGAATTGATAAACGTGTTTAAGAAAGAAGGGGGCTATGCCGCCGAAGAGGCGAAAAGACCACGCTTCAAGAGTTTCTAGAAGCGGCAATTGTTTTTACCTCCTCCCCTGCGAGTACTTTAGTGTAGATGAGTTTAGGTCTAGCGTAATATTCTGCTACGATGGCGGCTACGTCCCTGTAGCTACGTATATTACGTTCTCGCATCCAATGCAGAACATCTTTGCGTCTGCCAATTTCCGCTATCAAGTCTCTCTTGCTGATGCCTTGTCGCTCGGCTATGGAGGTTAACAGTGGACTCTTGTCGAAATCCCCTTGATGGAAATCTTCTGAGGGTTTCCATACAAAAGGAGTGTGGTAGTCTTCGTAATCCGCGATTTCGTTGACGGTGATGACTCGTCTGTACGCCTTTTTCTCGTTATTTTTAACGAGATGAACCCGCTGAATTGGAATAACGATATTCATCAGCGGAATGTATGCTGGAGAGATTTCCATGGGTTTCTGAGTTAGACGCTTAACTGCTGAATCGAGTCCATCAGCGTGCATGGTGCACATGCCGCCGTGGCCTGTGGCTAAGGCCTGAAAGAGAACGTATGCCTCGTTGCCTCTGACCTCGCCCACAATCATTATATCTGGGCGGTGCCGCATTGAGGTCTTCACGAGGTCAAAGAGGGCTACTTCGCCGACTCCGCTTCCGCCTAAGCCGTAACTTTGGCGGGCGATAAGTGAAACCCAGTTGTCGTGCGGTAGGTTAAGCTCGGCTGTTTCTTCGATTGTGATAATTTTGCTTCCAGGTTTGATTAGGCATGCTAAAGAGTTTAGCGCTGTTGTTTTACCTGCTGCAGTTCCGCCTAGGACCATTATTGAAGCCCTGTTTTCGAGGCACATCCAGAAGTATGCAGCCATTTCTTCAGAGAACGTACCGATGTTTATCAAGTCTATAATTGAGTATGGGTCTTCTCTGAATTTTCTTATGGTGAACGCTGTTCCGAATGGTGTGATTTCTCTTCTGTAGGCTACTGCGAGTCTGTGTTTGCCTGGAAGAGAAGCGTCGACTATTGGAAATGCTGTGCTGACGTGTTTTCCAGCCATGTGGACTAGTTTGACAACTGTGTTGTCGAGGACTTCGTCACTTGGAAATTCAAGGTTGGTTTGAATGCTTTCGTAGTTTCTGTGCCATATGTAAACTGGCTTCTGTACTCCGTCGCAGGAAATATCCTCTATGTTTGGGTCTCGCATTAGCGGGTCGATTCTGCCGAACCCTACGAGATCTCTTTCTGCATGGTAAAGGATTTTGTACCATGAGACGTCTGGAAGCCATCCTAAGCTGATTCGGTACTTGTCAACTATTTTCTTGGCTTCTTCTGCAAAGAATTTCCTTGGATCTAGAATTTCTTCTTTCGGAGATTCGATTTCAGCAAGTAAGATTTCTAGAATGCGATCGTAAACGCCTCTTTCTAGCGGGTCAAGTTGAAGTTCGTCAAGAATGTATCGGTGTTCGCCTGTTTTTGGGTTTTGAACTATGACGACGTGTGAGAAGGGCTCGTATAAGGGGTATTTCTCGATTACCTTGAGTCCTTTAGGTATTGGCTTTGGTGGAGGTGGAGGAAGAGGCATTTGCTGCTCTTTTTTCTTAAAACGAATGTTTATCTTGATTTTTTTCAGCTTTTTTAAGCCTGAAAGGGATTTTTTGAGGCGTAGCTTTGGCATTACTGGTTCTCCGTTAGGTAAGATGGATTGAGCAGTCTATTAAATATTACGTCTCAATACACTATATTGAAGACATGTTAAACACAACTACATATTCACGATCAAAATCAGAACCCAAACAAAAAAACGCACTCAACATACAAAAAACTGCATAGCTACAACCAAAGCAAAAACGGATTAACCCGCTTCTCCTCACCGATTGTCGAAGCGCAACCATGCCCAGGATACACAACATAATCATCCGAGAGACCCACAAGCTTCTTTAACGAGACCCTCATGTCACGATTAGAACTCCCTGCAAAATCCGTTCTGCCAATGCCCCCAGCAAACAACGTATCACCAGTAAAAACAAGCGTTTCACCTACAAGAGATATACTACCCAAAGAGTGCCCCGGCGTGTGCATAACCTTCAACGACACCCGCCCAAACTTCAGCAATCCCCCATCTTCAAGCAAAACATTAACGGGAGAGAGGTGCTCACCCAAGTCATTGAGGCAACCCGCATCATACGTGTGGATACAAACGGGCACGCCGTACTTGCTTTTCAGAACCAAGTCGCCACTAATGTGGTCCGCATGCCCATGCGTGTTAACTATGAACTTAACTTTCAACTGGTTCTCATCAACGTAACGCATTACTTGCTCAGCTTCATAATCAGCCTCGAACCCCGGATCAATTATTATGGCTTCTTTTGTTTCGGGGCAGCTAACGACATAACAGTTAGTCGACAGCATACCAACAGTGAAAGCTTGAATCTTCATATAACTCACCGATTGGAATGTAATCAGCGGTAGATAAAGTGTTTGTCATGCCGCTGGTAATAACGTGGAAAAACGTAAATTCCTGTTTTAGCAGCAACGCCACATACACCAAATGGACAGCCAATAGCCTTTTCTACTGCTGAATAATCTGTAATACAAAACCAAGTCAGGAAATACGCTATGACCGACATTCCAAGCGACACTGCCGATTCGCAGACATTCCAGCAAGCAGATTTTGAGGAAATAACGCAGTTAGTAGCCGCCGAGTTCCGAATTGAAGAATCAATCATGGAACAAGGTACTCCCATGTATTATTTGGTGTGGCCTCAAGAAACTAAGCAGGCGTTCCTTAGGCTTCTGACGCGCTTGGAAGAAAGGAAGCTAATTGCCTTCCTTCGAAAAGTAGACAACCGCGTAGTCTTGAGAGTGGTTTCGAAGCCCCCTGTAAAACCCAGCAACCCAAGAACAAACATAATTTTGCTTCTAGCTACGATTGCCACAACATTCATCACGGGATACCTCAGTTTTACAAACACAGGTATGCACCCTATTGTCAGCGGGGCTATCTTCTCCGTAGCAATCTTACTGGTACTCGGAATTCACGAAATGGGTCACAAGATAACAGCCAACAAAAAGAAAATAGACGCAACCTCACCGTACTTTATTCCAGGACCGCCGCCGCTTGGAACATTGGGCGCCGTGATAATGCAGAAGTCTCTTCCTCGAAACAGAGACGCCCTGTTTGATGTGGGAGCTAACGGTCCCATTGCAGGCTTCATCGTTGCCTTAGTCTTCAGCGCCATCGGCTTGTTACTTTTGATTCCGGCACCCATGCCACCAGACGCTGGCACCTTAGATTTGATGCCAACAAGTTGGATTCTACTATCGCGGTTATTTTCCAGTTTAAATTTGCTTCCTCAGGCTCCAGCTGACGGCGTTCTTCTTTTGCATCCTATAACTTGGGCTGGATGGGCGGGCATGGTCGTCACGATGCTCAACTTGCTGCCTGCTGCCATGCTTGATGGCGGTCACGTAGCGAGGTCCACTCTTGCCGGCGATAAACCAAGGATGATTTTAACGTTTGCTTCAGTAGCTCTTCTGCTGCTGGTGGGCACTGAATTCATGGTTATGGCGTTTCTGATAGTTTTCATGTCTATGTTTAAGCATCCTGGTCCGTTGGATGATGTTTCAGGCTTATCGAGAAACAGGAAACTGTTAACTGTGGCTCTAATCGCGGTTTTTATATTGGCGTTTCCGGTTAGAGTGTGATTGGCAATCTGTATTTTTGTTGAACAGAAAAACAACAAGGTTTATTATTGTTTGATTGACCGTTCATATATTGAATACGGAGTCGGAATACTCGTGAGAGGTTTAATAATAATAGTTTTCTTTTCACTTTTCGCGGTAGCCTCGCTCTTGATTCCCACACCAATGTTCCCAGGCAGCTGGTTCTGCGCGTTAATTGGGTCAGGAATCCAAGAATACGTTGGCGTTTTAAGTGCAGTGTTTAACGGCTTGTTCTACGGCACTATTCTATGGCTAATATTTGTTGCCTTAAGCCGGAAACTCACCACAGGATAAAAATTCGTTTGTGCTTGCTTCGTAACCCTTAGATGGTTCCCTGAAAACCAGTTAGCTTGATGTTGCTTCCGCAGTTACCGCACATTATAACGAGTTCAACGAGTTCGTCATTGACTATCTTCGTATCCACGATTTTGTAGATTTCTTCAGTTTCATCTTCAGGAGAGATTACAGTTGCGCATTTCGGGCAGGGGAACGAGCCGTCTCCTTCAATCTCTGTGAGGTTTACTGTGTAGATTATTCCTTTCTTAGACATGCTTTTTTTCATCATGTTTCTTCACGTCTTGAACTTTCATGGATATCAGTTAATAATTAACGATTATGAATCACTAATCAGTAAACTAGACACGTTTAAGATTTCGCACAAGCTTTTCACCATTCAAAGCTTTCAGGGGATATGTAGTCACCGTATCGTTCTCTCGCTTCAACTAGTCGCTTACGCTGTTGGTCCAATATGTCAAACAGTTCCGCGGGTGTATCGGTGACGTTTTCTTGGTAGAATCTTTGGACACGTTGGATTTTAGCCAAGTTTTCAGGAACGCGAATCGTGAATTGGTTTATGTAGTCTTCTTTTGAGTAGTCTTTGTTTAGAACCCTGTTGAACAGCTTACGCAAGTCTTGGTATTTTGGGAGAAAGCCTGTAGGGGACCTTATTGCTCCTGCTTCTCCGTGAACCCGCAGTTCCATCCATTTTATCCACACGTGTTTGTCTTGAGGGGTATTCAAGAATTTGCCGTTGTTCCTTTCTCTTAAGAAGTAGTTAACGCCGAATACGAGTGGTGCTTTCTTAAGTTTCTTTCCGAACTCCAAGTTGTTGCTTACGTTCTGACCCAGCGGAATTGAAATGAAGTCTTGGGTGCTCATCATGTTTATCTCTGGTACGCCTTCCTGGCCAACTGTAGCAAAGGTTGTTTCCGTCTCCAAAGATGCGCCATAAGCAATTATCCCGTGCTCCCAACCAAAGCTTTGCTGTACAGGCACGTAAGCCTTAGCGTCTCTGCCGCCATAAATTACGCCGCTCAACTCGACGCCCATCGGGTTATCCAACTCCGGGTCACAGTTGTCGAGTGCTTTAAGTGTAACAGCGTAACGGGCGTTTTTGTGAGCAGCTGGAATCTCGTTGCCGTCCGCGTCTGTTTTTCCTTCGTGCCAGTCACCAGAAAAGTTTTTGCCTTCTTTTGGAAGTTCACTGCCCATGCCCAGCCAGTACGGTTTGCAATCATTAACCAGAACGTTGGAGAAGATTATTTCTCCAGGGCTGTTAAGCACCTTGTAAATTAAAGCGTCGTCTTCGGGGTTGACATCTTGAATTATGCCGAATATGCCGGATTCAACGTTCACGGCGCGGGCAACTGAACCAATGTCACGGATGTATGCGATGTCGTCGCCCAGTATTGTCTCTCCTGGAAGCATGGCAGTGGAAGTCTTGCCACACGCGCTGGGAAATGCACCAGAGAAATAGGTTTTGCGGCCTTCAGGTCCGTGCACGCCCATAATCATCATGTGTTCAGCTAGCCAACCCTCGTAGTTAGCCTTGCGAATGGCAAGGCGAAAAGCAAGCTTCTTGAAACCTACTGAGTTACCAGCGTACTGGGTGTTGACGCTGTAAATTGTGCTGTCCATATGATCGATGTAGATGCGTTTTTTGTCGTGTTCTTCGCTGGTCATGTCAGGGGTTAATTTACCTGCAGAGTGTAAGACTCGCAGGAATTCTCTGTTTGGTTCTGATTGGCGGAACACTTCATAACCAGACCTGTAAAGTAGGTCTTCTGAGTGGGCTACATACCAAGAGTCGGTGCATTGTAATCCGAGAATTGTAAACACTGAGTTAGGAGGACCTAAGGAAATGAAACGCACAATCATAGTGCGACCTTTCATTGAATCACGAAGCAAACCTTTTACTTCTACAAGACCTTCTTGCCTGTCGATCTGGTTTAGGGCTTTGCCGAAAGAGATGCCTCGGGGAACAAGGTATTTGGTAGCTTGTCGGTCTCGTCCCTGATCATATACGCCGTCGAAGTGGACGGTGTGTCCCTCAAGTTTCAGAGCAGCCTCCTCTCCTGTAGCAAGCGCTTGCTGCCGGACATATGCAATGTCTTCGGCAGAGTCACTGCATATGAAAATTTTTTCGCAGTTGCAAAGGTCGCTAGATTTGGCGATGAACTCGTAAACTTTAGGGTTAGTTAGGGCGCATAGTTCTTTGTAGTCTTCTTCACTCATTTTTGGGCGTATAGCTTCTAAATATCCATTCATCCTTTCATCACTAATTTTTTACAGTTCGTTAACTGTTCCAGGCACCCTTGGGAACGGCTGGGTTTCAGCTATGTGTTCGACTCCGCTTATCCAGCCTACTAGGCGTTCCATGCCGATTCCTCCGCCTGCAGTGGGCTTCAGTTTTCCCTCTTTTGCGAGTTTCAGTATTAATGCGTAGTTGCTTTTGTCGACGTTGTCGCGTTCGATTTTCTGGAGGATTTTTTCGTATTCCCATTCACGTTTTGCGCCTGACAGAACTTCTCCATATTGGGGCATGAACAGATCGTAGTTGTCCCATTTTCCTGTTTTGAAGTCTTCGAAGTCATAGAATTCTCGCGGAATGTTCGTAACCCATACGGGGTCACTGGTTTCCTGTGAAATGGCTTCTTCCCAGTCTGCGCCGTACTTAGCTTCTAGTTCTTGTCGGTCATAGACTTTGAAAGGCCGTTTGGGTAATTTTATCGTGTCACATCTGCACAAGAAGGTTAATTCGTCTTTCATGTCGCGTTTCAGGCTTGTCAGTAAGCTGCAAACCGCATCTTCAACGAGGATCATAACGTCTTTTGTGGATGCGTCTCTCGCTTCAAAGTCCAGTTGCGTGAACTCGTAGATGTGTTTGCCTGTTGTTGCGCGTTCAGCTTTTTCTATGCGTATGTTGGGTGACAGAATGAACAGTTTTGGGTAAGCGAGGGAAGATGCAATTAGCTTATGGATTATCATGCTTGCTGTAGTGCGGACTGTTTTTCCGTAAATGTCAACTTCAATTCGTTTTTCAATTGAAGCACCTGGGTCAGGCCACAGGGGGTCGGTTGACTGGGAAAGGGCTACTGGTAGCAGCCACTCGAAGCCACTGTCCACAAATTGGGATGTAAGATTTCTTAGTGTGTAAGTCATAATTTTGCCAATGCAAGCTTTTCTTTTGATTTCGCTTTCTGAAAGCTTGTCTAAGGGTTTTGGAATTTCAATTAACGAAACGGTTTGTTGAGTTAAAGTTTGTTTAGTTTTCAAGAGTTTCATCTCGACATTCAAGGATTTCTGGCGTTATTTTTCTTTAGAAACATGGAGATACATGCATATAAATTTTTTATGAAAAATATTATAAATTTTCTAAAAACTATAAGCTTTTATACCCATTATCTGTAATAATTACAATTATGAGCGTAAAACTTGACGAAAAAGACATGGCTATACTTGCACTGATACAAGAGAACAGCAAACTAACTGCAAAACAAATCTCCAAGCAAATCAACGCGCCGATAACCACCGTTTTCGCAAAAACAAAACGCATGGAAGAGCTCGGAGTTATAAAAAGCCACAGGGCGATTTTGGCTCCTGAAAAGCTGGATTCAGGTACAGCAGCGTTCCTTTTGGCTTCTGTCTCTTATAGAGCAAAGATTGATGATGTACCCGTCTCGCAGAGAGTTGTGGCGGAAGAAATCGCCAAGTTTCCAGAAGTGCAGGAAGTACACATAATCACCGGCGACTGGGACCTTCTAGTGAAGCTTAGAGCTGAAAGTGTGGATGCTGTTGGAAAGTTCGTAGTGGACAAGCTAAGGCTCATTAAAGGTCTTGAGAAGACGCTTACGTGTATGGTTTTCGAAACTGTAAAGGAAACAACAAAGATCAATCTCCCGAAAAAGCGGACATTTGCCAAGAGGATTACTTAGGTGGAAACAAAGTATCTTAAGTTGAGGTCTGATTTCAAAGAGTTTGTTTAGGTTCCGCTTTAGGCTGAGCTTGAGTAGTAAAGCAGAGGCAATGCTAGGAGCACGGTGTTTTTTCCTTTCGGGGTCAGCGAGTATTCCACGCGTAGAGGCGGTCCTTCATCCACGTTTCTTTCAATGTAGCGGTGTTTGGTAAGCATCTTAAGCTTGTCTGACAGTGTGCGGGAGTTGACGCCGAGAATTCTCTTGAGTTCGCCAAAGCCAACTGGAGTCTTTAAGAATAGCGTGTAAAGGATTTCCAAGTTCCACTTCCGGAATAGAAGGTTGAAGCTTTCCTCGAGGCTTTTCAGGTTTTCCTGCAGTTCTTTGGGCTGCACCTCTTGCGTTTCCAGTATTTTGTGGAGTGTGTCTTCTATGCCTTTGAGGGTTTGATCTAAACGGGCTTCCACAAGCTTGCGGAGTTCGCCGCTTAAGGTGAATTGGGTGCTCATTTCACGTACACTCGGTGTGATAGCGCTCACTTCATAATTTATAAGGGTTTACTTATACAACTAGATATACAGAATATATCATGTGTTCACAGGTTGAGTTTTCATGGCGTGGAACATAAACAATAACAAGTGCCTGCGATGCGGGGGCTGCGTTTCCGTTTGCCCAACCGCGGCTTTAGAATTACGAGATAACATTATTCACGATGAAAAATTGTGCACGCTTTGTGGTGTGTGCGAGAAAGCTTGCCCCGTAGAGGCTATAAAGGTGACAAAAAAATGAACGATGTTGTAATAATCGGCGCTGGACCTGCAGGAACAGCCTGCGCAAAGCTACTGGCTGAAAACGGGTTCTCAGTTAAAGTGTACGATAAGAGGGCTGAGATAGGGGCGCCAAAGCGTTGCGGAGAAGGCATAAGCGAGGCGTCTCAAGACTTCGTGGGAAAAATCCCTGACAAGTGCATTGCACAGAAAATTAAGGGCGCAAGATTATACGCCCCAGACGGCAGATACTTAGACGCAATATTGTCTTCTGGAGGTTTTGTGCTTGAGCGGAAAGTGTTTGACAAGTGGCTTGCCGAGGAAGCAGTTAAGGCTGGAGCGGTAGTTCAGGCTAACACGTTCATTTCTGACATAACCAAGGACGAAAGAGGCTACTTCAGTGGCGTTAAAGGCGAGTTCTCAGGCAACAAGTTTGAAGAAAAAGCGCGAGTTGTTGTCTGCGCTACGGGCGCGGAGTCTCCTTTGAGGAATAAGGCGCTGGGCGTATTCTCAAAAGTTAACTTGATTGACTCTTGCATACAGTATGAAATGACAAACATTGACATAGTCCCCGATCTTATTCACATTTACTTGTCAAATGTGCTGGCGCCTAGAGGTTACGTGTGGGTTTTCCCAAAAGGCGAGCACAAGGCAAACGTTGGACTCGGCATTGTCCCACAGGATAAGAAGCCAGGAGCATATATGGAAGAGTTCCTGAAACTGCATCCCGAAATAAGCAAAGGCTCAATTCTGGAAGTAAATGCTGGCTGCGTCCCTGTAGGGGGACTAGTGAAAGACATGGTTGCTAATGGTTTTGTGCTTTGCGGGGAAGCCGCGAACCACGTTAATGCTATCCACGGTGGAGGCATCAAAGAAGCAGTCCTCTCCGGTCAGATGGCAGCCGACACTATAGCTGAATGTCTAAAGAAAAAAGATGTTTCAAAAAGCGCGTTGTCAGCGTTCAATAATAGATGGTGGAAGGAAAGAGGCAAATACCTTAGAAAAGTGGAAAAACTAAGAGAGACACTGGAAAAACTATCTGACCCAGACTTGAACGACCTTGTTGACGCGCTGAAGCCAGAGGACATTATAGAGTTCTCTCGCGGCGCAAAGCTATCCATCCTAGCAAAAGTGCTCATGAGAAAACCAAAACTAGTAAGCATAGCGAGGCATCTCTTGTAAACACGCCTCATTATGGTGCATTATCCCATAGGGGAGTAATGAGATACGAGAAAATTACGTCATAGGGATAAACATAACCTTCGCCATCTATCCAAAATTCGCTTGGAACTGAAACAACTTCCCTTTTAGTAAACCATCTGCTGGTTAATGTATATGTTTCTCCAATAGCTATTTTTACTGGCTAAAATGGCAGGGTCCAAAGTAATTGCCTATTTAATGTTACAGTTGTATCCATACCTTTTGAACCGTTAGAAAACCATGTTTGTACGTGAAGCTTAACATTTTATGCTGTTTGAGTTTCAGTGTTCGTTAAGTTTCCTGCAATCAAAAGCTTAAGTCCTCCGTCAGTTCCAAAACTTAGCTTTTTCTACATTGATTACTAAATTTGAGGGTCCTTAGCCTGTTGGTTTAGGAGTTGGTGTTGCTACTGGTGATTGTTTAGGTGTTGGTTCAGGAGATAGCGTAGGCGTTGGTCAAGGAATATTCGGAGTTTGGTTTGGTTGGCTAAATACAAAATAGATTAGGTTGGATATGATAACTATAGCTAATATTATTATTACAAGTATTCCAAGTACTCTTTTGTCCACGTGACTTAGACCCGGTTTTACTTGCACAAGTATCCCTCCTTTACCACTTTTAGGCTTGACACAACCAAGACGGCGAATAGCATTAGAGTTAAGCGTTTACTCATGCTAAGCCCCTAAAGATAACGAGAGTTAGTTCAGCGGTAAAAGCGTTCTTGTAAAAGTTTCTTGACAAGCATATTAGGAGCCTATTAGGATTCTAATAGAAAATGCATACAGAAAACGAGGAGGGGAGGTCTACCCAATGTGCTTTTAGTGTTTTCTTGAGTTTATGATGCCTCG
>JAFGLT010000008.1 GCA_016927895.1 Candidatus Bathyarchaeota archaeon
ATCGTCTCGGCGCTGACTCGTGTAACCTTTGTAAGTAGTAGTATAGCGCCAGTCGCCAGCAGGGAGAATAAAAATGCGCAGATAGTTGTGACATAGGGATTATTGATAGAGACAATAGAGGTCATGCTGCTGCCAGCACCAAGAAAGATAATCGCGAAGGAGGCACCAAAAGCTGCGGCGCTAGATATTCCTAAAGTGAACGGTGAAGCCAACGGATTACGAAGAATACACTGCATCACCACCCCTGCAACGGCCAGACCAGCGCCGGCAAGCAAAGCTCCGACAATTCTGACCATGCGAATGTTCCATATGACGCCTCCCGCCCCGTTCACATCAAAAGTAAAAATGTATCTGATAACGTCTATGAAAGAAATGTTGATAGGCCCGTTCTGGGCGGCAATAATTATACAAAGACCCAGTAGCAGCAAACCAACGATGAGAAAAAGGCGCTTCCGTTTTACGAATCCTTTGTAGGTCTTTGAAATCTGGTTGCCTTCTTCCTGATTGTCCTCGTAAATGTCAAATGCTTCCGGTCCACCGTGATTCTTGGAACCCTGATTTTCGGTCGTTATCTACACCGCCATCAAAAAAAGGAAAGGGGTATTTAATAAATTACAGCGTGACCGCGCTGCATCCGTTGCCTGTTTGACCAGCTGCGATATCCGAATAGGTCATTGTGGTTCCTGGATAGAATAGCTGTATGATCTCGTTTGCTTTGTCCTCGAAGGTCCAAGAGTACAAGTCCCCATTGATTACGGATGCGACGTAGTACACGTTGATCAGTTGATTGTCCCAATTGGTGCCGTAACACTTGTAGACCATTGTTGAGTAGATGTTGTTGTTTTCCACTGCTGAAACATCTTGTAATCCAGTGTTCGAGTCTATGTCTTCGTTTATTGCGTCGATGCAGCTACTTAGTCCTATGCTGTCTATGAATATGTAGTCTGGGTTGGCGGCGATCAGAGTTTCCAGTGTGATGACGTATGGTTGACCGTTATCGGCAGGGTCGATGGCGTTGGGGACATTAGAATAGTCGAAGGGTAGATAATTGCCCGACCCTTTCAGAAATGATGCCCCGCCGTAATAGAACATGCCACAGGCATATGCGCTTTTTGCACTGGCGGTGGTGGCTTCAGATGTAATGTCGCTAATCATTGTGGCGATGCCTTCATTGAGTTCAGAAGCCCTGTTCTGTTCACCAAACAAGGTGCCTAAAGAGGTTATCTGGTCGTAGAAAGCCTGTCCAAATTCGACGTTGGCATCGATAACGTACACGGGGATGTTAGTTTGGTCTTGCAGGGTTTCTGCGGTTGCTGCATCCTCCGCTGTAGAGCTGATAATGATGCTGGGATTTAGGTCTAAAATGGCTTCTGCTGTAGTGGCTATCTGCGGCAGTGCGGAGAATGTTTCTTTGTTGATGAAGTAGTATGTTTGATCGTCTCGGGTATTGAAGGTGCCGGCGGTTTCAATTGCTTGGACTTTTTCAACTGCATCAAAATAGGATACCAACCTTAAGGAGCACGCACCTATGCAATAGATGGAGTCTATCTGGTCGGGGATATTTACTGTCCTTCCTAAGGCATCGGTGACGGTTGTTTCTGATTCGCCATTGTCTCCCGTTGGAGTTAGGATGTAAACAACGCCTACGGCGGCGATTATAACTACTACTATTGCCACGATTGCATAAACTTTGGTTTTTTCCATTCAATCACTTCCATTGAATAATACCTATGAGTATTACTAATTTTGACCTAAGTAACACTATAACTAATAAGCATTTCTAGAAAAAGACAGCGAACAACCATTCATGCATATCATTTTTTGTATGCGACGTAAATGTCTGCTTCCAGATTGCGAAGCCCGCGACGATTGGTAATTTTGAGACAGCAACGTTTGACTGATCTTTGCAGTCTAGTATAGTTGTCCCACTGGCAAATCCATGACGACGGACCCAACGGAAGACCTAAAGTCCCACAAAGCTTGCTACTTATGATGGCGGGTTTACCCACTACGGCAAACACTATTACAAAACCGTCAACACTCAAACCAGAAATAATAAATTTTGTAGCTAAAATGAAAGCAGACAACTATTCAGAAGACACAATCGAAAGCTACGGAAGAGCCTTAGTAACTTTAACCAAAAGAGGCGCCGACCTCTACAGCGTACAAAGCATGAAAGATGTAATAGCAAACCAGAAAACCAGCAACGGAACAAAGCAGAACATGAGAAACGCAACTATGCTGTTTCTGAAATACCAAGGAATACAAGCAAACCCTCCAAAATACCGAAGAATAAGAAAATGGCTTTTATCCCATTGGAGAACGAGTTAGACCAACTGATATCTGGATGCAAACACCAAATGGCAACATTCCTACAAACGCTTAAGGAAACTGGCGCGAGATTTGGAGAAGCATTAAACCTAAAATGGACAGACCTAAACATTGAAACAAGCACGTTATCAATAACCTTAGAAAAAAGAAGCAACCCACGCTCAATAAAAAAAAGCAACAAACTAATAATAATGCTAAACACGCTACCACACAACACACCAAAAATTTTCAATTACTCAAGCAAGAAAAGCGCGAGAAACAACTTCATACGAGCAAGAAAACGAATAGCCAATAACCTATGCAACCCAAGAATCAAACAAATCCACTTTCACACTTTTAGACACTGGAAAGCAACAACCGAGCTACACCGCACAAACAACGTTTATGCAGTAATGAAAATGTTAGGACACAAAAACCTAAACAACACTCAAATGTACATAGGACTTCTACCAGACTTCTCAGACGAATACATTTGCAAAGTAGCCCACAACACTCAAGAAGCCTGCAAACTCGCACAAAATGGCTACACTTACGTTCAAACCATAGGCAATGAACATATCTACAAGAAACGGAAATAAACCACAACCCCCATTTTTTATTTGTCTCACCGAAATTGAGCACCCATAATGACGGACTTAACAGAGGAACGTAAGAAACACAAATCTTGCACCTATGACGCGCGAGTTCTACCCAATTATGGAACAGGTGAGACGCGGGCATGGATAAAAATCCCATGCTGAGAGAGCTTACCTTAGAGAGGCGCATCGCCCCACAATGAAGTTAAGTGTTAGGTTACATGGGAAACAATCCAGCCCGTCATTAGCCACAAAACGGGAAAATTTGCAGATTAGGTTTTTAAGTTCAGCGTTTACATTTAAGGCTAGGAAAATCACGAGTAAGCTGGGAATTGCATCTTGGATTTAGAGAAAAAGATTGAGTTGATTTGTAGACCGCCGACAGAAGAGGTTTTAACGCCTGAAGATTTGCGTCAGCTTTTGGAAATGGAAGAGCACCCTATCGCCTATAATGGCTGGGAGCCTTCGGGCTTGGCACATTTAGGAACCGGCATGATTTGCGCTTACAAGATGAAAGATTTCGCGGAAGCGGGTGTGCGTTTCAAAGCGTTTTTGGCTACGTGGCATGGATGGCTGAACAATAAGCTCGGCGGGGACCTTGTGCTTATCAGGAAAGCAGCCGACCTTTTCCGTCACTCGTGGATAGCGCTTGGCGTGCCAGCTGACAAGGTGGAGTTCATCTACTCGGACAAGCTTTACGAGGATATAGATTACTGGGCGAAAACCGTCACGATAGCCAAGAACCTGACCATTGCGAGGACAAGGCGCACGTTGGAGATTGCTGGCAGAAAAGAAACCGACGCCCGCTATGTTTCAGATTTTCTGTACACACCCATGCAAATTGCTGACATTTACCACATGAACGTGAAAATCTGCCAATTAGGGCTGGACCAGCGGAAAGCCAACGTCGTCGCCCGAGAAATAGGCGAAAAAATCGGTTACTGGAAACCCGTCTGCGTTCACCACCACTTGCTGCAGGGACTGGAGAAGCCTGCGGTTTGGCCGATTCCCGAGGGACAGGAAAAAGAGGCGGTGGCTTCAGCGAAAATGTCTAAGAGTAAACCAGACACTTGCATATTCATTTACGACACACCCGCTGAGATAAAGCAGAAGATGACGAGAGCCTTCTGCCCAGACAGAACCATAGCGTTCAACCCCATCATAGACATGTGCAAGCACATAATCTTCAGGGAAAAACAGGTGCTCACCATAGAGCGACCAGCAAAATTCGGCGGCAACATAGAATTCCAAAGCTTCAACGAACTTGAAACCGCTTACGCAGAGGGCAAACTGCACCCGCAAGACCTCAAAAACGGTGTCGCAACCGAACTCGCCGAGATTCTCGAGCCTGTACGCAGGTACTTCACGAATAACCGTGAAGCGCAAGATTGCTTAGAAGCCGTTCGACAGGCTAAGGTAACAAGGTAAACCGCTTTGTCCACGAGGCTGAAAGAGAAAGAAGAAAAAATTCTCAAAATCCTTGAAAAGTTGGCGGAAGAATCGGTGAAAGGCAAACCCATCGTGGTGGAAGGAAAAAAAGACGTTGTCGCCCTTCGTGCCCTAGGCGTAAAGGGTACAGTGTTAACGGTTAAAACAGGCGGAAGATCCTTTCTTGATGCAATCTGTGAAATAGAAAAGATGTGCGTGCCCGAAGTTATTCTCTTTTTGGATTTTGACAGGCGCGGAAAAGAAGGAACAAAACACCTCAAACAAAGCCTGGAAAGAGCAAAAATAAAACCCAACACCAAACTCTGGCGCGCCCTCTCAGCAACAGCAGGAAAAGAAATCCAATGCATAGAAAGCCTAACAGCCTACCTGCAAACTTTACACGAAAAACTCGGTGTCAAAAGCTAACCAAACTCAACTAATCAACATATTTGGATTCTAATAGAAATTCATTACAGAAACCTATAGGGGGGGTCTACCCAAAGGCTCCTCTTTCCGAAAGAGATGGGTACTCAGGGAAGCGTTACTGTACCAGCTACGCGCAGTTTTCCGTTTTCCAGATACGTTAACACAGCTTCGTCCCCAGGATAATGGACAATTTCCTTTTCCAAAGCCAACTTTAAAGTGGGTTTCCGCCAGTCTCCCTCTTCTGTGGCGGCTTCGACTTTGCAGTTAAGAAACTGCATCCAGTGACCCAGATGCAGCACCATACCAGTTTTCAGCGGGGTCTGCCAGTACTTAACCAGCGTGGCGTGGGTGTCCAGCGTTTTTGATGCTTTAACCGCGGGGTCAGTCGTTAACACTGTGCCCCGCTCTACTTCTTTGACTTCAACGTTTTTTAAAGCCAGCCCCACCCTGTCACCTGCACACGCCGAGTCAAAATCGTCATCATGCTTTTGTATCGACCGCAACTGAACCGTCTTTGTGCCCGGCAGAACTTTCAGGGCATCATGCTTCTTGATTGTTCCCTTAGCTACCAAACCAAGAATCACTGTTCCTACGCCTTTCACGCCGAACGCATGGTCAACCGGAACGGCCCCGAACGCACCTTCCGCTTCACAGTTTGTCTTCTGCGCCGCCTCAATCAGAAGGCGCTCCTTCAACACTTGGGGGTTGTCTTCTGCAAACTCGAATTTCTCTAAGCAGGTGCCCTTGATTAGCGGCAGGATTTTCTCCTTTGGGATGTAGTTTCGCAGGACAAAGTATCCGCTTGTTAAGCCGGCGCATTGCAGCATCACGAGGCATTCGCCGAATGTGGCGTTTAACTCGTCCACGACCACAATTGCCTTCTCAGCCATGGCAACAGCGTAGAAAAGAGGCGCCAACCTTTCAGGGTACCTTGTGGGCTCGATGAGTGTTACGGTGTCTTCGCCTTTTTTAAGGTTGTACAGAGTGACATCTGAAACTGTACCCTTCTTACCCAAATTGTTTGCATATTCTGATGCGCCGAGAACGGCAACTGTAAGGTTTCCCATAGACAGATAACCCACGAATTACCGCACGGAACAGATGTCTACCAGATAAATTTTATGCCGCCAAAAACCAAAATGAACCAAACCAACACCGACAGCTACAACTAAATACATTCACAAGATGTGGGCTACAAAAAAACTGCTTTAACACCCAGAATTGGCGAAAGTTACATCAGATAAGAGAGGAGGAGTCTCCAAAGAAACTATTGTTACTTGAAGTGTTTTTGGAACGCTTCGCGGATTTTGGGGGGACCTTTCAACACATGCACGTCTTCCATGCGTTCTAGTTTTTTGACCTGCTCCACCTCTTCTTTTCTAACTCGCAGTTTCATGTCTTTGCCGTTTGGAAGTTTAGTGTAAACCGTGCCTTCCTCGTAGTCTGTTGGTGCAACGTAAACGGGTACGAACGCTTTTAGGCTCATTATGGCGGCGTTGGTGAGCATGGTGTCGCCTATGCTGTTCGCGATTTTCGAAACCGTGTTTGACGTGGCAGGCGCGATAAGCAGGAAATCGTACTTGCCCATTTGCATCCACGCTGCAAGGAAGGGCGCGTTAGAGTTAATTTCAACTCGCACCTTGTCGAAGTTACGTTTCAAGTCTTCTTCAAGCCTGTAATACTTCAAAACTTGGTCTGCAGCCTTGGAAAGGAAAACTTGTATCTCCATCGTATCAGAGTATTCCTGCTGGATTTTCTTCATTTCTTCTATGAAATCAGCGATTTTGTCGCCTGCGCCCGTTATGCCCCAAGCAACCTTCCGCTTCTTAACTTTCTCCGCAGTCATTTCTTATCCTCCTGCCCATAGCGCTTCAAGAACGCACCAAACTTCTTCACTGTTTTCTTCAAACTTCTGAAGCCCTCTTCATCCAGCTTCACTCCCTCCAAAGTATCTTTAGACCAAAAAGTCGCACCCAAATTTGCACCAAAGAACCCACCACCCACAGGAATCATGCCCTGTATGATGTAGAACGCATGAATCTGCATGAGCGCAAACTCTTGACCGCCAGCCCTGTCTCCACCAACCGCTATACCCATGCCAACTTTACCCCTGAAAAAGTTTTTATCCTCAGCAACCACTGCTCGCATCCTATCCATAACCGCCTTCGTTTGAGAACTCACGCCACCATTGTATACTGGAGAAGCAAAGATAATTCCCTGTGCCTGAGAAAGCAACGCGTAAAGCTTTTGCACATCATCCTGAATAACGCACTCCTTTTCCGTGAGGCAATGATCACAATGCGCACAATGATCCACCCATTTACCTCGAACAGTCCAAAAACGCGTCTCAAAACCCTGCTCCTCAAGCAGCCTTAAGGCTTCTTTTAAGACGTGTTCAGTGGCTTGCTGCCGAGGGCTACCGCTTATGCCTACAATTATCATAACTCATCAAAATTCAATATTCGCTTATACACATATAACTTTCTCAAACAAGAGCAGACTCCAAGCACTAACGCTACGCAGCAAACGCTAAAAGGGGAGCGGGTCATCTCATGGGCAACGCAGTCATGTCAGTGAATTGATTCATGAACCCTTTGATGTGGCTCACTGGGACGTTGACGTTATCCTTGAACCTGTCTAACATGTAAAGTAGCCACTCAGACTGTTCCCCGATGAGCCTCCACACTTCTTCAATGCTTTCGTCCCTAAGCAAAGACACGTCAAACTGTGCCCCGTTACCATCGATGGCAACTGATTTAACCCATTCAGGCTCTACTTGTCTCGTTAAAACGCAGTAAATAGGCAGAATATCTACTGGGCTAACGTGTTTTTTAAGTTCAAACCTTATGTGAAAATACAAGTACTCGTCATCCTCAGACGTTGGAACTCCACTATTCTTATCATGAATCCAAAAACAGTACCAACCAACACTGCCCTTAGCCTTCAACATAGAAATCGTATACGCAACCTTATCCCGAATCAAACCAATATACCCACCAGAAGACAAATCATCCCACGAAAACCTGATGAAAGTCTCCCACAAACGATCCAAATTAGGCTTCTCCATATTTTTCTCCACCTAAACTAACTATACAACTAATCCATTAAACAGCTTTACGCTTCCCACAACCAAAAAACCACCCCAAACTCAACGAAAATTAACCCCTAAATTCCCTATATATAAAGAGGGGCTATAGACTTTTCCGAGCGCTAGAGAACAAGCAAAAATGCGGCATACTCTAATTTGAAAAGAAGAAAAGAAAAATGAAAAAGAAAGAAAAATCGGGTTTATTCTGCTTCGTAGAATTCTTGTGGTTTCGGTGGTGTCTCTGGTAAGCCTCTGCGTTCACGTATCTGCTTTACGATTTCCGCTTGCATCTGTTCTGGAACTGGTGCCCAACGGCTGAACTGAGTCGCCCAGAAAGCTCTGCCTTGAGTTGAAGAGCGCAGTTCATCTGCGATACCAAAGGATTCGGAAACTGGCATCTCAGCCTTGACAATTACCATTTCATCTTCGTTTGTCATGTCCAAGATTTTACCACGGCGCTTTTGCACTAAAGCTATGACTGGACTGACAAAGTTGTTCGGAACCTTGCATTCAAAGCTTATCAACGGCTCCAAAAGCTTCGGGTCACTCAAAAGAAAAGCGCACCAAATCGGACGCCAAGTCATAGGCAAAATCTGCGCTGGACCCCTGTGAACAGGGTCTTCGTGAACCGTGATGTCTTCCAAGTTAACTTTCAAACCGTAAGCAGGCTCCTTCGCCAAAACAGAACTGTGCACCGCTTCGCGGAAACCAGATTTCACATGGTCTAAAACTTCATCAACGTACTGTCGTCCCTTAATCCTGTTAACCAGAATATTATTCTCTTCAATAGCTATAACACTTCGTGCATCATCAGTCGACCAACCCAACGCTTTAAGATTCTTCTGCCGCTCCTCCCTAGTCTGCATCTCAGTAATCTTTTCCTCTTTAATTGCCTCAACAACCTCTTCAGGCAACTTCTCCATAGATATCCAAAGCTTACTGTGCTTGTTAGGACTCTTACCCATTACCGGACGACCATTATAGTCATGACTGATGGTCTCACGGTAAATCACAATGGGCTTGCTGAGCTTCGCCTTCAACCCTGCCTCCTGCATCCGATAAGCAGTAATCTCAAGGTGAAGTTCACCCATTCCGCTCAACAGGAATTCACCGCTTTCCTTGTTCATCGTAAAATGCAAGTTCGGGTCTTCCGTAGTCAACTTATGCATAACCTTATCGAACAAAGGAAGATCCTTAACGTCTTCAGGCTCAACTGCCACCGTAACCACTGGGTCAGAAACATACTTCAAACCCTCAAACGGATGCGTTTCCACATCTTCTTCAGCAACAGTTTCGCCAACGTGAAGCGACGGCAACCCTGAAATCGCAGCGATATTTCCCGCAGGAACATGATCTACGATAACTCTGTCGGTTACCATGCTCATATAAACCTGTTGAACCGTGCCTTTCTGATGACTATTCACAAGCTGCACCATTTTGCCTTTTCTAACCGAACCACTGAATACGCGACCAATAGCTACTGTGCCAGTATGAGGGTCAACTTCAATCGTTGAAATACACATCAAAAGTGGACCATTAGGGTCTACCTTCGCCATACCCTTTCCAGTCGCGCTTTCCGCGTCCCCAGGCCAAATTTGGCTCTGCCGATACGGTTGCGCCTGCAAAGGATTAGGAAGCTGCTCACAGAACATGTCCAAAATCGGCTCAGGCAAAGGTGCCTTCTTGCTTAAAGCGTCAACCTTTTTCCCAACGTCTTCTGGCGCACCACTGTATGCATCAATGATGTCAGCAAAAGAAATTCCTTTAGCTTTCATGTGAGGCAAGTTTAGTCCCCACTTGTGAAGAGCTGAGCCAAAAGCTACACGACCATCTTCAACTTTGACTTGCCAATCCTTTTTATGCTCTTCTGGCGCGTATTTTTCTATGAGCGTGTTTATTCTTACGATGATTTTCGCGAATTTGCGTTGTACCTCTTCAGGAGTTAACTTAATTTCTTTAATGAGCCTGTCAACCTTGTTAATGAACAAAATTGGTTTTACGCGTTCACGAAGCGCTTGCATAAGCACAGTTTCTGTCTGAGTCATAGGTCCTTCAACCGCGTCGACAACCACAAGAGCGCCGTCTACGGCTCTGAGGCTTCGCGTTACTGCTCCGCTGAAGTCGATGTGGCCTGGAGTATCGATGAGGTTAATCAGGTAGTCCCTGTCTTGGAATGTGTGTGCTAAACTGACGTTTGACGCGAAAACGGTCATTTGCCTTTTCTGCTCAAGGTCCCATGAATCAAGGAACAGTTTCTGCCCTGCTGTTTGGGTGCTGATTATACCCGCTGCAGCTAAGAGGCTGTCTGAAAGGGTAGTTTTTCCGTGGTCAACGTGGGCAATTATGCTGGTGTTCCTAATGACTTCTGGACTATTCATCAGTTTGACAATTTCGTCAACCTGTTTATATCGTGCCATAACTAAACATACTCCAATTTATTCAAACTATTATGCAACCATTTTTTAATGTGAAATGTGCTAATCTGAGCATTTTTCAGGTTCTCTCTGAACTAGATAAGCTACATGGAAATGAAAACTGTCGCCTATTAACTTTATGGCAACCATTCGTGGAATATTTGATGTAAATATCAGTCATGCTGGTTCAAAATCGATTTTCGCATCCGATTAGTTTAAATTTAAGCTATAGTACCTTAGCCGAAAAACGTTGTAAATTCATCAGCGCTGAATAGAGAACCGCAGAGTTTTGGTTGGGATAACTTGGAAAAAGCTGCTTCTATGCGTCTCAATGAGGTTTTCGACGCTTTGGATGCGTCACCTAGAGGATTAACCAGTGAAGAGGCTGAGGCGCGTCTTAGAAAGCACGGGTTTAACATGCTGGTAGAAAAGAAAAACCGCAGGTTCTCGTACAAGTTTCTGTCCCACTTCAAAGACTTGTTTGGTGTGCTGCTACTTTTTGCGAGCGCTCTTTCAGCTGTTAGTGGACTGTGGCAGCTGAGCTTGATTATTTTGGGTGTTGTGTTGCTTAACATTTTTTTCAGTCTCTTTCAAGAGTCGCGCGCTGAGAAGGCGATGCAAACTCTGAGGCATTGGATGCCTGAGTACGCAAAAGTTTTCCGCGATGGAGAACTTAGGAAAGTTTTGGTCAGAGAGGTAGTTCCCGGTGACATTATTGTTTTGGAGGCAGGCGACCGTGTTCCGGCGGATGCGCGTTTGATTACTGCGTTTGATTTGTGGACGAATAATGTTCCGTTGACTGGTGAGTCTGATCCACAGCCAAGGAATGCGAAGCCTGTGAAGTCGCTTGACAGGGCGTATTTGGATTCGCCTAACCTGGTTTTCATGAGCACAAGTGTTGCTAAGGGCAGGGGGAAAGCAGTTGTTTTAGCTACTGGTATGGATACGCAGTTTGGTAAGATAGCAAATTTAACTCAGACTATTCGCGAGGAATCTAGTCCGCTTCAGAAGGAAATCGGCAACATGGCAAAATACGATTTCATCATAGCGGTTGTTGTGGGAAGCGTTTTCTTTTTTGCCAGTTTGGTTTGGCTGAACCTGGATTTTTACAGCAGCATTCTCTTCATGATTGGCGTTATGGTTGCGTGTGTTCCAGAAGGTTTGCAGGTTACGGTGTCCAGCGCTTTGGCGATTAACGTGTTGAAGATGGTAAAGCAGAACGTTCTTGTGAAGCGTTTGTCTGCAGTTCAAACTTTGGGCAGCGTCACGGTGATATGCACTGACAAGACTGGGACAATCACGAAGGGTGAGATGACCGTCAAGAAGTTGTGGGTTGAAAACCGTGTGGTTGAGGTTTCTGGAGTAGGCTATAGTCCTGAGGGCGATTTCACCTTGAACGGCAAGGCGTTGAAGGAGCAGGATTCAGTTGAGGTTGAGAAGCTTATTGAGATTGCGGCGCTCTGTAACGGTGCAAAAATTGACCCACCTTCTGACAGGAATGCTGCTTGGAGTGTGATTGGTGATCCAACCGACGGAGCGTTGATTGTTGCGGCGCTCAAGTATGGGATTAATGTTAGGAATCGTCTTGTTGAAAAACCCATGGTTCACAATATACCTTTCGATTTTACGAGAAAGAGGATGACTACGGTTCACAAGCTTAACGGTGATGTATTAGTGTACACGAAGGGTGCTCCAAGAAGCGTCTTGTCTGTATGCAGCAAAATCCTTGTTGACGGCAAACTTGAAGAGGTTACGCGTAAACGCTTGCGGTCTGCGGAAGCTAAGATTCGTGAGTTCGCTAACGAAGGCTTGCGAGTTATTGCTGTCGCATACAAGAATCTACCTAAGAGCGAGTATTCCAAGAATGCTGCATTCGAACGGGACTTGGTTTTTGTTGGTTTGGCTGCTATGCGTGATCCACCTAGGTTTGAGGTTAAGGAGGCGGTCGCGAAGGCTAAGCAAGCGGGAATAAGAACGGTGATTATCACGGGTGATTATGGTCCTACAGCTGAGGTTGTGGCTCGTGAAGTTGGCATTGTTGATGCTGGTTGCTGCAGTATTGTTCGTGGGGTGGATTTGGATGCGTTGAATAACGCAGCGATTGTGGATGCGGTTAGGCGTGGCAACGTTGTTTTCGCGCGTGTTTCTCCTGAGCAGAAGCTTCGGATTGTTAAGGTTGTGAAGAAAAGCGGTGAGGTTGTGGCTGTTACGGGGGATGGTGCGAATGATGCGCCTTCGTTGAAGGAGGCGGATATTGGTGTGGCAATGGGGGCTTCTGGGACTGATGTGGCGCGTGAGGCTGCGGACATTGTTTTGTTGGATGACAGTTTTGAGTCGATTGTTAAGGCTGTTGAGTCGGGTAGGGCGATTTACGAGAACATACGTAAGTTTATCGTGTATGTTTTTTCGCATAACTGGGCTGAACTTATTCCGTACATGCTTTACGCGTTGTTGGGGATTCCTTTGCCTTTGCTTGTGGTTCAGGTTTTAGCCATTGACCTTGCTATAGACGTGATTCCGTCTTTGGCTCTTAGCCGTGAAGCGCCTGAAGCGGGAATTATGCTGGAACCGCCTAGAAGCCTTAAGCAGCGCTTGTTTACTGCCAAAGTTTTTCTTCGGTCCTTCTACATTGGGGTGATAATTGCGGTTGGTGCTATGTATGGCTGTTTGAGCACTTGGATGGCGGGTGGCTGGGAGCTTGGGATGACTTTGCCCTTGGATAGTCCAGTCTACGTTAAGGGTGTCACCATGACTTTTGCTGGCATAGTAGTAGCTCAGCTGGGCAACGTTATAGCCTGTAAAACGAGCAAGGTTTCCATTTTTAAAACGAAACTAGCGACCAGCAAATGGCTCATCCTAGGCATAATAGCACAACTTTCCATCCTGTCGTTTCTCATTTATGTTCCATTCATGCAATCATTCTTCGGCACAACAGCGCTTGGCATAGAAGAATGGTTGTATCTGGCTTCACTTGCGCTAATAGTCGTATTCGCTGAGGAAATCCGAAAATTCTTCACTAGACGATGGTATAAAAGTGCTAAGAACTAATGCGCTCGGAAAATAACTTTTTTGAACAGCTACTGTAAAGTTGAGAAAAAATGTTTTGTTGAAACGGGAAAAGATAGGAGTTGTGAAGGCGTGTTTAGTCTTCTTCGAGTTTGCGTTCTTTAACTTTCAGCGTGTCTTCGTCACCGCTTATGACTCTGTAATACTCTTTCAGTTCTGTCTTGTGCAGGTACTTCTTCACGAGCACTCGAAGGTACTTTTTGGTGACTGCTGAAGTTTCGCCTTTAACTGTAACCTTGTTTGATTCGTTGGTTACATCTGCTCCTGTTTTTTCTTTCATGAAGTCAACTAAGCCTTGAATTACTTCTTTTCCTTCATCTTTAAGTTCGGAAGCATCAACTGTTATCTCCATATTATTGTTCACCTCGTTTCGGTTCACGCTTTCATATGCGCTTTATCGGAGTGTTTCACAACTGCTTTACTGATAAATTTTCCGCATCACTCGCAGTTAACAGTTAAGCTTTCTAATGACAACTGATATTACTATATCGCATCATTAATGCTAATGGTGGGTTGGAATGTCCGATTCAACGGAAGAAACTTACTCGGCCATGTTTAGTTCTTTGAGGCATCCAGCACGTCGCAAAATACTTAAAATGCTCTCGGAAAAAGAGATGACCTTCTCGCAAATGCTTGACGAACTGGAAATTCCAGGTTCCCATTTGACATACCACTTGGAAAACCTTGGAGAATTCCTGATTAAAATGGATGATGGGAAATACAAGCTTTCCAGTATTGGAGATGCCTGCTGTGCTGTCATGAAAGGTGCAGAAGAAGTCCCAAATAGGCATACAGAAAAGTTCTCAGGGTTAACCTTAAAATGGAAAACCATCCTTGCAATCTTTGCCATAGGCATTATCCTACTAGCAACCACATCAGGTGTTCAATACTACTTTTTCAACCAGTTATCAGGCGACTACGAAACTTTGGAAGCTGAACTTGAAGAAGCAAAAATGCAGAATCAACAAATAATACCATGGAGCTCCGCAGAAAGAGCAATGACCATTATTAGAGACGTCGCCCAAATCGACACCACAAAATATGAAACAAAACTGCTTCAAGCATCTGTAGACGAACGCGCAGATTTAGCAGGTGCTGTTGAAGAGATACTTAAATACTCACTTACAACCAGCGAAAGCAAAATTGACTTGGTCTTAAGGTTTAGAAACGACCACTTTTCACTCTACCAATTATCAGTAATTGAAGGCATACCCCCCTTCGACCCCATCTACATTCAGCCCCAATCATCAAACATTCTCACAGCTGCCAAAGGCCTAATTGAAAGATACAAATCCATCTCAAACGACCCGTACTTGGAAGATATGACTACACTATTAGCCTCCGCCACCGAAACCGATGGAGAACAAACGCTAGGCAACGTCAAATTGAAAGTGACAACATACGGAGACAACTCGGAAGTACTGTTGATGTACACAGCAAACGAGTATGACTACTCAGCAAAAAGCATACGCCTCATATTTCAAGAGAACGTGCTACAAGAACTAACTGACGACTTTTTCCTCTACACAGTCAGCAACCTCGAAGTACCCATTTCCAGAGACGAAGCCATACAAACCGCGAGAAACGCAGCCAAAAACTTCGAGTGGAGTGCAGGTGGAGAGCAAGTAACTGATTTTAACGTGCTCTCAGAACCCGTCTCAGCGGTGTTCTTCCCCCATCCCAAAAACGAAGGGTCACTCGCACTAGCACCCTACTGGTTCGTGACCCTATACCTCGACCAAGAATATCCAGGTGGAGTAAACAGCATAGCCGTTGGAATATGGGCAGACACTGGAGAACCCGCAAACATCCAAGCAGTTAGCAGCCAAATAACCACATAAACACGCCAAAGCAGGATTCGCATAGCACACGCTAGAAACAAAAGTTAGCTGTTGCTGTCAGTTCGCCCGTCGAGTCAACATCACCGCATTAAGCTCTTGACTCTAAAGCTCATCATCCAAGCATAATGGAAGCTAACTAAAACTTAAGGCTTTTACCCAAGAACCGCATGCTCTAGGTTGTGAAGATTTATGGAACTTTTAGAAGCCATCAAGGGGAGAAGAAGCATAAGAGCCTTCAAGCCTCAAGACATTCCTGACGAGACAGTTGAACAACTCATCGACGTCGCAAGCTATGCGCCGTCCGCTGGAAACACTCAACCATGGGCGTTCGTAATAGCCAAAAAAGTGGAAACCAAAAAGAAACTTGCAAGCGCCGCCTACAACCAAGCTTTTGTTGAGAAAGCGCCTGTTGTGATTGTGGTTTGTGCAGATGAAAACAGGTGTTCAATACGGTATGGACGCCGCGGCAAAACGTTATATTGCGTACAGGATACTGCGGCTGCAACTCAAAATATTCTTTTAACTGCCTATTCGCTTGGACTGGGCACCTGCTGGGTAGGCGCATTCAATGAGGAAGAAGCAAAAAAGGCTCTGAAAACGCCTGATGGAATTCGGCCAGTGGTTATGATTCCTGTGGGCTACCCCGACAAAAAGCCGTCGCAGAGAAGCAGAAGACCCTTGAAGCAGATAGTGTACCATGAAGATTTTTGAAGCGTAGTTCGCCGCGGTTTTTATTATGGATTTTCAGTAAGAAAAGTTTAAAAGCGACGCTTTAATTCCCATGTGACTTCATTGAGGCTTAACGGCACACCTGCTAACATGCGAGCCAGCGTGTTCAGCAAAAATGCTTGTTTTGCCCGCGAATAATCAGAAGGAGGCGAAATCAAACTGTTATCAAGAGATTGCGATGGTTGCTCACAAATGAAAGCGTGCAGCAAACGCTACTTCGTCGTCAGTAAAGGCGAGAAAGTCTACTGTCCAGACGGAACAGCCCACCTAGTTGATGGACTGTAAAACAACCTTTCATCCACCTCCTAATCACTCGCGACTGTATTCTAAGCACTGAGAGTAACGTTTAATCCGAATTCCTTCCCACTCGCAAGTACTCGGTTACTTATACTCCCACATTTCTATTGGTGTCCATGTGTTTGTGGCCACTCACCCAACACTTCGCTACAAATACAAGTTACCTGAAAAATCGCACAAAAAATTCAATAATGATTTACTCCATAACCAAAAATTAAGACTTTGAATCACTTCTACGGTAAAACATAAATATTTCATATGTACAACCTTTCTCGCACCTGAGAGACGCTGAGGGAAAAATATGAAGAAAATAATTTTACCTACGGGTCTTTCAATTTTACTATTGCTTGCAATGGCAGTTCCCGCTCTGGCTCAAAAAGAGCTTGTAGGTGTCCAAGTAGGCGACTGGTTCAAATACAAAGCGGAAGTCACTCAATGGGAAAGCACAATGGAATTTCTTCCAGATAATTATTTGGGTCCCTTAATCTTGGCTGAAAATCAGACAGATGCGATATGGTATAATGTTACGGACATAACATCGGGTGATGGTGGTGACAACGTGACCTTCGCAATCCAATATGATTGGACAAACGGCACTGTAACATACGCGACTATGGTAGAAAACGTATCAACTGCGAATCAGATGATATTCATTATAGGCGCCAACATGACGTCAGGTGAAATGGTAAGCGATACATATGATTTCTTAAACATGAACATTTTTCAGTATCCAGCACGATACATAAATGAGACAATCGATTTTGCAAATCCTAACGCAACAAGAGAAACAAATGTACTTGAATATGATATTAATATCCTTGGAGCCCCTTATGAATACATATTCTACTGGGACAAAGCAACTGGAATGCGAGTTTGGTACTGGAACCACGGAGACGTACCTGAGATTGATTTTGGAACGGGGACACCGCAACCCGCGTACGAATATACTGTTGTATGGGAGCTAGTAGATTCAAGCGTTGAAGATTTGTTAGTACCTGATTTTACAGGACCAATTCTGCTGCTAACGCTCATGACAATCACGGCGCCAAAAGTCTTTCTACACAGGCGAAAAAAACTAATCACCTAAACCTGTCCCTCCTCTTTTTTTGAACGATTGACTTGCAAACGAACAAATTAATGCCAGTCTTTTTCCGAGAGCAGTCTTAGATGTTTATGAAGCATCCGGCTTTTCTGGACAGCGCTTTTTTGTAGGCTAATTCAACTGTTGCGGCGTCTTGAATTGCTAAGCCTGTGGAATCGAATACTGTGATTTCGTCCTTTGATGTTCTGGCAGGCTTGGTTCCAGCTACGAGGTCTCCGAGCTCAGCCCACACGTCTTTCTCTGATAAAATGCTCTGCGACAAGGGAACGTTTATTTCTCCGCTGTGTGCGGCTTGTTCCCGGTCATCCACAACAATTTTCGCCCGCTTCAGGATAGCTGGGTCCAGCTCCTCTTTAAGTGGGGCGTCAGCACCGATGGCGTTGATATGGGTGCCTTTAGAAATCCACTCGTCAAAAACCAGTGGCTTCTTCGAAGGCGTCGTGGTAACCACAATGTCGGCTCCTCGAACAGCTTTCTCCTCGCCAGAGACAATTATTACTTTGGTTTGAGTTGCTTTTTTGGCTTCGGAGGCAAATGCTTCTGCCGCTTTGTGTGATATATCGCAGACGCGTATTTCTTCGAGATTCGGAAAAACTAGAAGAAGTGCCTGCAACTGCGCTTTAGCTTGGACGCCTGCGCCGATGAAACCGGCGATTTTTGAGTGCTTGTTTGCAAGGTATTTGGCGGCTATTCCTCCAGCGGCGGCTGTACGCATGGCCGTTATGCTGTTTCCCCCCATCAGCGCCAGCAGTGTTCCATTCTTCGGGTTCAGCAACAACACCGTCGCCGACACTGTGGGCAACCCGAATTTGCAGGGGTTTTCGGGGTGAGAATTCACGATTTTAACCGACGCTACATCCAGCCTTTCAAGGTAAGCGGGCATGGCTCTCACGTCGCCATTGTACTTTGCAAAGTCCAAGTAAACTTTAGAAGGCATCTGAACGTAACCCAACGCTTTTTCTCTGAAAACGTTTTCAACAGCCTCCATGACCTCTTTAATTGACAATAACTCAGTGACTTCTTGTTCAGACAGCAACAAAACCTTCATTTTGCCCACTTCCTAATCACAGAGTTCTAACTTTGAAAGCTGATAAGGGTTTCTTCCCGCAAAAGTCTATTTCGTTGAATCCGCGAAGCGGTTAGGCACAAAACTTGCACGTCAAAAGGTGATTGTGTCGATGCACTTTTAATACCGTACTGCACGGTATATTCTGTGAGGTTTACCTTTGGAATCCGCCGAGTTGGAGTACGCTGTAATCGCTGATGCCTACGAGAAAATTGAAGCCACCACCAAACGGCTTGAAATGACTGACCTGCTAGTTGACCTGTTGAAGAAAACGCCGAAGAACGTTATAGCCAAAGTCGTCTACTTAACTCAGGGTAAACTGTACCCCGACTTTGTGGGCGTGGAGATAGGTGTAGCGGAAAAACTAGCCATAAAAGCTTTGGCTCGTGCTTCAGGCATAAGACAGAACGTCATTGAAGAAGACCTGCAGAAAACAGGTGACATCGGCGAAACCGCCCAAAAACTCTTGGCAAAAAAGAAGCAAACTACTTTTTTCCAGAAAACGTTAACCGTGCAGCACGTTTACGCGACGCTTGACAAAATGGCTAAAACAACAGGTTCTGGCGCGGTGGATTCAAAAATGGCGCTATTAGCGGGGTTGCTGTCAGACGCTTCACCGCGGGAAGCTAAGTATATAATGCGCACGGTTACAAGCAAGCTACGTCTGGGCATAGCAGACATGACGGTCCTGGACGCGCTGGCTATAGCATACGGCGGCGGCAAGGAAAACCGCGAACTGATAGAACGCGCTTACAACATCTCCTCGGACCTCGGCAGAGTCGCAAACGTAGTAGCCGAGAAAGGCTTAGAAGGCATCAAAAAGTTTCAAGTGATGGTTTTCGAGCCGATAAGACCAATGTTAGCGGAGAGACTTTCATCTCCTGAAGAGATTTTGGATAAGCTTAGCGGGAAATGCGTGGCTGAGTACAAGTACGACGGCGAACGCGTGCAGGCACATAAAAAAGGAAATGACATTGAGCTGTACTCTAGGCGCATGGAACGTATTTCTGACCAGTATCCAGACGCTGTTGAACTAGTTAGAAACAACGTGAACGCTGAAGAGGCTATTTTAGAGGCGGAGTGCGTGGCAGTGGATGTTGAAACGGGCGAGCTGCTTCCTTTTCAGGAGCTGATGCACCGACGCCGCAAATACGGCGTTAACGAAGCTATGCAGCAGTATCCAGTGTCGCTTTTCATGTTTGACGCGCTTTACGTTGACGGCAAGGACCTGACGCTTGACGCTTACCCTTCAAGGAGGAATCTGCTGCAGAAAACAGTAAAGGAAAATGACCGCGTTAAAGCCGCTAAGCAGATTAAAACGGGCAACGTGAAGGAACTAGAGGAGTTTTTTGAGGAAGCCATAGAGGCCGGGTGCGAAGGGTTAATTTGCAAGTCAGTTGGAGCAGATTCTGTTTACCAGGCTGGTGCGCGAGGTTGGATGTGGATAAAGTACAAACGGGACTACAAAAGCGAAATGAAGGACACTGTGGACCTTGTGGTTGTGGGCGCTTTTCACGGTAGAGGAAAGCGTGCCGGAACGTACGGCGCTTTGCTTCTTGCAGCTTACAACCACGAAGCGGATACCTTTGAGACTGTTACAAAGTTGGGCACGGGCTTCACAGATGAAGACTTGAAGAGGTTGTCTGAAGTTTTGAGAAATCACATTGTTCCGCGTAAGCCTTCGCGGGTACAGTCAACTTTGGCGGCTGACGTCTGGTTTGAGCCTAAAGTAGTTTTGGAGGTCCTAGGCGCCGAGATAACGTTGAGCCCCATCCACGTGTGTGCCTTAGACTCCATACGTAAGGGCAGCGGTCTTGCTATCAGGTTTCCGCGTTTCACAGGCAAGTACCGAACCGACAAAACTGCTGAGGACGCAACAACCTCTACTGAAGTTGTGGAAATGTACCGCAATCAACTTAAGCAAATCGGCGCCGCTTAAAACGGCTTTTGCATGTAGCACGAACTGGGTGAAAGGGGAAAGAATTCATAAACATCAACTGCCTAAAATAGTACCCGTGTGAAGTGAATGTCACAGGATTCCGAGAAACTGAAAACGCTAGTTAATTTCAAGAAAAAACTTGAAAAAAAAATTGAAGAGTTAAACGCTGAAATTGAGGATATGACTGCCACGTTGGATGTAGTCAATTCGGTTTTGCTTGAGAAGGGCTTCAAACGCGGGGACGTCAAAGAGGTGAAGGAGCCGAAAGAAGAGGAGCAACCCAAATTGCACGTTACAGTTACAGAAGAAAAACCTGCTGAGCTGCCTGCTTTGGAACCTGAAAGCGTTATTCCATTGAAGACAATGGGTGATGAGCCGTTGGCTCTAATTTACGTTGAAAAGGAGGCTTTGCATGTTCTGCCAGATGAGAGCAAGAAGTTCAGTGTTAGCACGCCGCCGTTTCAGCCGTTTCTTGTTGAGCGGGTGTTGATGAAGATGCAGGAGAAAGACAATGAACTCGTAAAAACTGGTCAGTTAACACCGGACAAAAAGTTTGCTTACGACATAGTTAATGAAGGCGACTTGCTCCGTGAAATAGTGTTAAAAAACGTTGATGAAGACCGCCTGAAAGAACTCAAGTCCAGCATCCGTTGGACACTTGAGAAAATGTACGAGAAAACAGGAAAAAGTTGAGAATTAGAAGTTAAAGGTGTTTCTTCAGCAGGTCTTCTATTCTGTTTTTGGCGCAGAGACCCACTAGCCTTTCAACTTCGCTGCCGTCTTTAAACACGATAAGTGTTGGTATGCTAAAGACTTGGTAGCATTCAGCTGTTTTAGGGCTTTCGTCGACGTCAAGTTTGGCGACAAGAACTTTTCCGTTGTAGTCATTGGCTAACTCTTCAATTGTGGGCGCTAAAGCTCTGCAGGGACCACACCAACCAGCCCAAAAATCTATCAAAGCAACCTTGTTGTTTTTTATGGTTTCATCGAAGTTCGCGTCATTTACATGAAAAGGTGGATTTCCCATAATTTTTCACATCCCAAGATTACAGTTAATTGTTGAACTGCTCGGATATAAACAGTTCGCGTGAACGCCGTATACATCACTTGCCAGCTACAAATGACTGCAGTAACTCCTTGAACGTCTCATAAGCCCGTTCAGGATCAGATATGCCCTCCGCCGCCTTCTCAAACGGGCAAACACCGCTTCGGTTAAAACCAAGAATGGTATCCACCAGCTTGCTCCATTCGCACAATACCTCGTTTTCTTTAAACACTGTTTTGGCTTTTCGGCTCAGAACCTCCGCGTAAACCTCGCGTATACCTGCGTAAATGCATAGAAGAGCAATAGCTTTACCAACCACACGATCAGCAACTGAAGCACCCTCAAGCCTATCACCAAGCTGCTCAATGGCACCCAAGAAACCCGATATCCTGTGAGAAGCCGTTTCAAAAACAACACCACCGTTCTTCACAATAACCAATGTTAAATCTTTTCGACAAAGCTGATCCTTGGCGATGCCCAAATCATTCATGGCTAGCTTATACACTTAAAGTTAGAATGATAAAAAGTCTCTGCTCGTTTTTTCGGCAATTATTATAAAATCGAAAAAGACGGCTCATATTCCTCAACACCATCATATTTGGAGCCTAATAGAAATGCAATGCAGAAAACGAGGGGATCTACGCTGAAGAGCATTATTTTCGAAAATGCGCTCTTCTGAAAGAATTTGTGTGCTCTATAAAGGTTCTAAAAAAAGAAAAAGGAGAGACTTTATTTTATAATTCTTCGTATTCAGTTTCTTCGTCTGCTTCTGCTGCTTCTGTGGTTTCTGCTTCGTCTTGTTCCTCGTCTGCTATGACTTCTACGCTTATTTCTGGCGGCGCCTCTTTTGGGGCTCCGAAAGGGTGAACTTCAGTGGAAGTTTCTTCCACACTTTCCAGCGTCTCTTCTGAGGTTTGAGGCTCATTCTCTATAAACTGCGGCATGTCTTCCTCAGGTTGAGCAATTTCTTCTGTGACTTCTGTGTTGCTCTCTACTTCTGCTTCTACGTTTTGCGAAAATTCTTCTGTGACTTCTGTTGTCTCCTCTGTCATCTCTGGAGTTTCTTCCACACTTTCCAGCGTCTCTTGAACCATTTCTGGCTGATACTCTGTTTCCTGTGTTTCTTGTGCGGTTTCCTCTGAGGCTTGTGGGATTTCCTCTTCGAGTTGCCATGGTGCTTCTGCGGGTTCTGTGTTGCTCTCTACTTCTGCTTCTACGTTTTGCGAAAATTCTTCTGTGACTTCTGCTGCTTCTGTGGTTTCCTCTGTTACCTCAGGGATTTCGTTCATGTCTTGCTGTACATCCTCAGTGATTTGCGGTTCTTGTGGTACATCTTCAGTGATTTGTGGTTGCCATTCTGTTTCTTGTGGTGTGTATTCTGTGGTTTGCGGGATTTCTTCTGTGATTTCTGGCTGGTTCTCTATTACTTCTGTGTTTTCTTCCACAATTTGCGGTGTCTCTTCTGGTGTAATGTATGCGTTTTCGATTGAGGACTCTTCTGGAGCTGTCTCTTCCACGGGTATATCTGGCTCTTGAGCATACGACTCTGTTGGAGATTCCATTTCCGCTGGGGCATCTGCGACGTTTTCTACTGTCTCGGTTGGGACGGCTTCAACGTTTTCTTCTACTGGCAAAACTGGCTCTGTTGTTGCCTCTTCGGCAGGTGGACAAAGCTGGGTTGTGGCTTCTTTTATTATATTCAGTTCGTGTCTGGCGCTTTCCAGTCCTGTTGAAAGCACGGTTATTTCGCGCTGATACATTTCCTCATCGATCTCGCCAACCACATGCTGTATTTCATAGTTGGCAAGAAGCGTCTCCAAAGTTTTTATTTGGCTTTCCAATTCCTGTGTTTTACCCTGCATTTTCGTAAGGAGGGCATTTTGCTGTTTCTCAATTTCCATTATCACTGCGTTTATGTCGCTGTCGAACGAGTCACGGGTGGCCTGCGAAATTCTGCCGTTTTCAAATAAATTGTCCAAAGCTTGCTTCTTTTTCTTCGCTATCTCATATTCTTCGTTTAATCGCTTAAATGAGTGTTTCCACGAAATCAAATTTAACACCTTGCCCTTTCTAAGGCATAAAAGAGGAAATAACATTTGTTAACATGCATGTATATCGCTGAATAATAAAATCGACAACCTTAACCATCAAAATGGAAATTATGCGTTTAAAATTCTATTGGTTCCACGTTATTTATATAACTAAAAATTGAAATTTTTTCAACAAAAATTCTGGCGTAATTTTTTCTTCTACACACAACCGCTCTTGTAGACTATATGAATTCTGCTCAAGGTTGCCGAGAAACCTTTTTTTCCTGCAGTCAGCTGGCCTGACGCGTGATTTTTGTCCCCACCCCCCCACAAATAAGGTCCAACGTCGAAAACAAAACACCTTTCGGTTTCGATGATAACTTGACAACCGCGCACTACCAGTTTTATTAAATTCAAATCGAAACGCTAAAAAACCCCTTTCTTGTTTCTCCTATGAGCAACAAAAACTAACAGAAGGGCCCGTAGCTCAGCAAGGCCAGAGCATCGGACTTTTAATCCGAGGGTCACGGGTTCAATTCCCGCCGGGCCCGCCAAAAAACCCTGAGCCGACTTACCCCCCCAGATGAGGAAAACTAAAGGTGAAATTTTATAAACCAGCCAAAAACAGATATAATTCAGTAGGGTGATTATGTGGCATCTAAACAATTGTTGGATTTGTTGACTAAGGGAATAGCGCTTGAACTCCAAGTTTCGATGAAGTACATGTGGCAGCATATTTTAGTCAAAGGACTTGAAGGCGCTGTTGTAGAGAAACTTTTCAGAGACATAGCCATCACAGAAATGAAACACGCCGAGACCCTTGTAGAGAGACTTGCTTTTCTCAACGGTGTGCCACCCAACAAGTTTGACCCTGTCCACGCTGGCGTGACTTTGGAAGAAATGCTGAGAGAGGATGAGCAAGCCGCGGAAGAACTCGTAAACTTGTTTAAGAGGGCTATACAGGTTGCCAGTAAAGAGGGCGATTTTGCCACTAAACGATTGCTTGAGGACATTCTCGCGGACGAAGAGAAACATCTTGACAAGTTCTCAAAACTACTAGTTGGAATGACCAGCCCGTTCACACAGCCGTAACCTGATTCAACACTTGATAGAAACGCTGGTTTTTCGATGATAGGGTAATCAAGTTTTCAAGGGTCTGACTGGTTTTTCCTTTTTGTTTGTTCAAATCAGTTAACTTTAAAAGGGTTAAGGGCGCATCCTATTCGAAGAGGTTTCCATGTGAATCATAAAATGAACAATGGATGGCCATATGACCATGTTGAACATTGGCCGCCGATGACTTATCGAAATAGGGAGCCTCCCACCTCTCAGATTTTATCTGATTTTGCTAATTTCCTCAAAAACGATGGTTCCAGCGATCAAAATAAGGAGCTGCAACCATGGATTCCTTTTTGTGAAGGTAGGTGTGCCTTCTGCTATTTCGCAGTAAGTTGTGATAAGCAAAACGTGGTTTCCTATATTGCTGCGCTCAAAAAAGCATTAGCTCTATATTCTGAGAATAATTATGTTAAATCGAGTGTTTTCACCGAATTATATGTGGGTGGGGGAAGCCCTTCCGTAATTTCTAATGAGCAAATTGCTGATGTTTTGAGTTTTTGTCGAGAAAAATTCAATTTAAGAGCAGACCACTTGACAAAATTCACTGCATGTACCAACAGTCTATCTGAAAACAAAATTACTGCACTCTACTCCAATAATGTCAACCAGTTGGATATAGGAATTCAAACGTTTAATGATTCACTGCGCAAAACTTTAATGATTCGTGATGGCAGCCGAGATGCAAAAAATAAGTTGAAGCTAATAAAGAAAAAGGGTTTACGAGTTAGTATCGACTTGCTTTACAATCTTCCGGGTCAAACATTAGAGCAATGGCAAGATGACATAACGCAAGCATTGGAGCTTGAAGTTGAAAGCGTAGACTGCTATCCCTTAGATTTGTATCCTGAAACTCCCCTTGCAAAGAAAATTGCAACAGGAGAATTGCCGCCTGTAGGGGATGACTCTACAGAACTGGATATGTATGTTGAAGCTTACCGAATTTTTAAGGAAAACGGTTACGAACCTACTTGTCACAACCGGTTCTCACGGGTTAAAGAGGATTTCAACAAGCCTTCTTCCGAAGTGGTGGGCACGGGCGCCGGTTTTTTCATGGGGCATATCGATCGCTTTCTCTATTCAGATATTGAGGACATTCAAGGCTACATCTCTAAAGTTAAGGAAGGCTCATTTCCTATTGCACGCCTAAACAAGATCTCAAAAGAAGAGGAAATGAGAAAAGCCATGATGCTTATCTACATACGCGTTCCTGTTGACCGCGAAAACTTCAGAGCCAACTACGGCAAATTCCCCGAAGAAGCATTCCCAAACGCAATCAACAAACTGAAAAGCAAAGGCCTTATCGAAGAAAAAGACGGAAAAATACAACTTACTGAAAAAGGCGACCCATGGCGATTCAACATTTCATGGGAGTTCTTCAAAAACGCCTAACACTAAACGCATGAACAAAACATGGCGAAAGAGGGTAAAAACATATATTTCTTCATTTGTCCTCTTACTGCTCACAATTAAGGCGAAACCATGAACCTCATAGATGAAATTGAGAAGCTTAAGAAAGAGAAACGGGCTGTGATTCTTGCTCATAATTATCAGAGGGCAGAAGTCCAGGATATAGCTGATTACGTTGGCGACAGCATAGAGTTAAGCCGCAAAGCGATGCTTGAACAAGACGCAGAAATCATTGTGTTCGCAGCTGTTGATTTTATGGCGGAGTCTGCTGCGGTGCTTAACCCTGAGAAGAAAGTGCTTCTTCCCTCTTTGGGTGCGCGTTGTCCCATGGCGCAGATGCTTACTGTGGATGAGATTAAACGGTTAAAGGTTCATTATCCTGATGCTCCTGTTGTGCTTTACGTGAACACTTTGGCTTCATCAAAAGCGTACTGTGACATCTGCTGCACCAGCGCTAACGCAGTAGAAGTTGTAAACTCGTTGGATGCAGACACCATAATTTTTGGTCCCGACCGCAACCTGTCAGAATACGTTGCAGAACAAACCGGTAAAACCCTTATTCCAATTCCCGAATGGGGCTTCTGCCCAACACACCTGCTTTTCCAGCCTGAAGACGTAACCGTGCTCAAACAAAAATACCCAGACGCAGTTGTGATGGTTCACCCAGAATGCAGCAAGGAAATGCGGCAAACAGCCGACTTTATAGGCAGCACCTCAAAAATGTGCCGCTACGCACGAGAAACCCCTGCTAAAACCATAATTGTAGGCACTGAAGAAGGACTTCTGCATCGCCTGCAGAAAGAAAACCCCGAAAAACAGTTTACAATTGCTTATTCGGATGCAGTTTGCCCAAACATGAAGTTGCTTACGCTTGACCGTGTTTACGCTTCGTTAAAAGAAGAGAAACATGTGGTGAAGATTCCGGAACAGATAGCGATAAAAGCCCGTGGTGCGCTGGAGCGAATGTTTCAAGTTAAGAGCTGAAACCTAGACTGAAACAATCATGGCTTTGAGGATTTTTACTCCTCTTTTAGTGGTTAATTCATTGCTTAAATGTCGTATTTCAGATGCGGTACCTTTCACTGCGATGGCTTCCAAGCAGTCTCGTTCGCCTAGGTGAATGTGCATGGTGGACGAAATCAAGTCGGAATGGTGGTGCTGTGTCTCGGTTAAGTCACGGTCCAAACCTCTTACTTCGTGGTCATAAACCATCAGCAAGATGCCTGTTTGGCTGGCTTTTTCCTCCTCTTTAAGCCACTTCTTTTCAGAAACAAATAACCTAACAGCATCCTGTACGGCTTTGCTGCGGCTTTCGTACCCCATTTTCTCTGTGATTTCATCAAATTCCTTCAGAAGCTCTGGAGGAAACGTTACACCAACTCGAACGATTTTTGGCATACCAGTCACAAATAAAAGTTAACCAATCACCCTAAAAGCTTTTACATTAACCAAAGCGCTGAACAAATCGCAGAACAAAGAAGTCACTTAAGAAGCAGATTGAGCATTGAAAAAGCGTGTGAGCATAAAATTAGCGCGAGTTTTTGTCAATCTGCTGTTTTCTTCTGTAGAATATGCCTGTAAGAAATATCGTTACCGCTAAGAGAGAAACAACAACGAATACAGCATACTCTGGAATTGACGGGCTAGGTAACTCTGAAACAGAGGGACTAGGCAAGGGCGACTCTGAAATGGAAGGGCTTGGCGACGGATGAGAGGGAACTGATATAACTGAGACTCTATGGCTTTCAGAGTAGGCTACAAATATCTTTTCTTTGCCGTAATCATAACCTATAGCTTGAGGTGGACCTTCCAGGGGTATGGTTGCGATTACTGTCTGGTTGTTGTCTGATATCACTGAGATAGAGTATGAAAAGTAGTTTGCTACGTAAATTTGGCTATTACCCGAATCATAAGCTAAGGCGCAGGGTTGGTTTCCTACGGGTATAGTTGCAACCACGGTGTGGTTGCTGTTTGATAGCACTGAAACCGTATCGGAACCATGGTTAGCTACGTAAATTTCTTCCTTACCAGAATCATAAACTAAGCTTATGGGTTCATTCTCCACGGTTACGTTTGCAACAACAGTGTAGTTTTTGTTTGATACAACTAAGACCTGATCACAGCCAGAATGACCTACGAATATCTCTCCTCTGCGAGAGTCATAAGCTAAAGCACTGGGTTGATTTCCTACGGGTACAGTGGCGACTACAGTATAGTTACTATCCGATATCACTGAGACAGAATTGGAGCCATAGTTAGCTACGTAAATTTCTTCCTTACCAGAATCATAAACTACTCCCATGGGTTGGTTTCCTACGGGTATGGTTGCAACTACAGTGTGGTTGTTATCTGATATCACTGAAACCGTATCGGAACGAAAGTTGGTTACGAATAGTCCACCTTTGGCAGGATTATATGCTATTCCCGATGGCGTTCTTCCTACGGGTATGGTTGCAACCACGATATTCGTACTGTCTGATATTGCGTATACCAAATCGAAATCCCCATTGGTTAAGTAGATTTCGCCTTTGCCGGAATCATAAGCTACCCCATAATAGCCACCATGTCTTTCCAAATTTATGGTATCGGTTACTTCAAAGGCGTAAACGGTGGCTGGAGACAAACCAAGAATTAACACGATTAGAAATAAAGCAAAACAGGTCTTTTTTAGTCTCTTCATAGTGAATGTTGCCGTGAATGTTTTTTTACTCATGGCAATCAAGTTACTGTAGGTTTAACCGTCCTATAAAGGTGTTTATAACATGCAGTTCGCTAACGTTCAGGCAAAATTGCGCCTCTTTTCTGATTCCATTGACTGCTTAGCTTGAGGAAAAGTACAAATGTAGTATCTTATAATAAGCGGGATGCTTTTTTCATAGTAACAGACTAAGCGGGATAGCCCCCTCTACAGGTTTCTGGTTCGTTGTGAAGTAAGCGTAGCGGTTGCGGGTAGCGGCGAATTGGCGTTTGCTAAGTTGAATTGAGTAGAAGCGTTTGCAGCAGTTTTATTGCGGACCAAGCTGCAAGCGCGCTGGTTCGCGGGTTCTCGGGGTGTGGGTCATTTGCGAACCTTAGGAACATTTCGCCGAATTGCCATTTCACCCTGAACTCGTGTGTGTTACGCTGCACTCCAGGATCGGAAACCACTTGGACTAGTACTTTCGCGGGTTTAACAGTTAACGCCAGAGTAGCGGCAACGTTCATTTTGCGTGGATAAAGCCGTGCTGCCTCTTCAGCAGTGCCCTCGTACACGACCTTTGCTTCCTTGTTATGCATCTCAAACGCTCTTGGATTTTTCCGGGAAGTAAAAACTACTTCATCTATTCCAGCTAAAGCTGCACTGGAAAGCGCGTCTAAGCCGCCGATGGCTCCAGCGGGCACATGAATCTTGCTGCTCTGTAAGTTTAAGTCTAAAAGGGCGCCGGTGCTCATGACTATCAAATCTATGCCTTCAGTGGCTATCTGCTCAGCGTATTCTCGTGCTGCTTGCTGTGACGCGGCTTCCACGATAACTTTTGGCTTGAGTGTAAGCATTTCTTCGATGCCCGACACAACCGTTGCGGGAAAACGTAGGGCGCTTTTGAGTGTCTCAGCTTTTTTCGTATCTTGATCGTAAAAAACCAGTTCGTCGCAGATAACCAGTTTTCGTTCCACCGCTTCAGCTATAAGCTTAGCGATGGCTCCACAACCGATTAGGCCAACTTTCGTTGACTCGCGATTTTCTTGCATACCTATCGCCTGTCAGTATTCAATTTGGAAGGAAACATCGTATGGGTTTATTTGTCTGCCGTCGCTTCGCTTTTCCGTGTGAACTCTAACCTCGGCGATTTTAAGAGTTCCAGCAATGTCTTCTTTGACCGAGTTGATTACGTTCGCGGTTTCTGCATTTACAGAATAGACATCTAGTATTTTGACGGGCGCGTTAAGCGGCAACTGTTTCTCCGCCTTGTCTTGTCTAACTCCACTCATTATTGCCATGACGAGGTCTCCATTGTTTTCCACAGCTTCATCTTCTAGCTCGGAGTTATACTTGGGCCAAGGCGAAACCTGCAAGCTCTTGAAGCCCTTGTCTTCAGCAAACATAGACTGGTAAATTTCCTCCGTTAAATGAGGCGTTATTGGTGACAGCAACTGCAGGACACGATGAAGAACCTTGTAAAGGGTATACTGAGCCGCAACCTTCTTTGCTTGGCCATACGAATCAGGGTTATATAACTTATCTTTCACTGCTTCTATGTAATAGTCACAGAATAAGTGCCAAGTGAAATTGCGAATCTCCTCCACAGCAACGTTGAACTGGCATTTCTCCATGGCTTCAGTCACCTTCTTCGTTAGCTTTTCTGCCTTGCTTAAAATCCATTTATCCAAAGGCTGAAGCTCAAACTCAACCTTTTTACTGGGCTTATAGCCATCTAAGAGGTTAATTGCGAATTTGGATACGTTCCACAATTTAACAAGGAAGCGCCTGCCATACTCTACATCTGGCCACCTGAAGGGAATATCTGAGCCTGTAGCGCCGCCTCCTGCTGCCCATTGTCGCGTGGCGTCCGAACCGTGCTTGTCTAAAACTTCTGGTGCCGCAACATAGTTCTTTAGCGACTTGCTCATTTTTCTGCCGTCTGAACCCAACACCATGCCGTTTATGAGGCAACTCTTGTAAGGCGTCTCGCCGAACAACGCCAAGTGCCGAACCATCAGGTAGTAAGCCCAGGTTCTGATGATGTCTATGCCAGACGGGTGCACATCAGCAGGGAAAAGCCGTTTCCAATCTGGGCGGTCAGGCCAGCCAGCATGCACCGCACACGTTATTGAGCTATCCATCCACGTGTCAAAAACGTCACGCTCGGGAATGAAGTCGCGGCCTCCGCATTTAGGGCACTTGTCAACACGCGGGTTTTCCAGCTTCGGGTCTACAGGAACCCACTCTTCCTCTGCCAAAAGCAATTCTCCACAGCTTTTGCAGTACCACACGGGTATGGGCGTAGCGAACACGCGTTGGCGGCTGATAACCCAGTCCCAATCAAGAGATTTTGCCCAGTCAACTAAACGCGTTTTCATGTAATCAGGATACCACACGACTTCGTTGGCGGTTTTCTCTACCTCATCAGTTAACGCACGGGTTTTCATGAACCATTGTTTATGCTCGAGAATTTCAACGTGTGTTTTGCATCGGTCGCAAACGCCGACTTCCTGCGAAAGCGGCTCAACCTTCTCCAGCAATCCTGCAGCTTCAAGGTCTTCAACAATGGCTTTTCGGGCTTGGTTTATCGTTAACCCAGCGTATTTTCCGCCGTTCTCGTTAATTCTGCCGTTGTCCGTTAGAAGCCTGATAACAGGAAGCTTGTGTTTCATAACTGTCTTCACGTCTTCCTTGTCGCCGTACGTGCAAATCATAACCACGCCAGTGCCAAAAGATGGGTCAACAGCCTCTTCCGCAATTATTTTTACAGTGCGGTTAACAACGGGCACTACAATGTTCTTGCCGATGTACTTGTTGAAGCGTTCATCCTCAGGGTTCACTTCAACCGCCACGCACGCAGGAATAAACTCGGGTCGGGATGTGGCAATCAACAAGTGCTCAGTTGTGCCTTCCAGCGGAAAACGGATGTAATTAAGTGAGCCTTGCCGCTTTTCGTAGTCCACCTCAGCGTCTGCAATAGCTGTCTCGCAGCGTGGACACCAGTTCACGGGGTGCGTTCCCTGATACATGAAACCCTTTTCATGTAGAAGTATGAAGCTGAGTTGCGTGCGTCTCCAGTAGTCAGGGTCCATGGTGCGGTACTCTGTTGTCCAGTCTATGCTGCAGCCCAGTTTTAAGATGGAGGCTTTCATCAGGGCGATGTATTTTTCGATAAGTTGTTCGCACCACTTGCGGAACTGGTCAGGCGGCACATCACGCTTTCGGATTTTCTGCTCTTTTTCCACCTGTATTTCTATGCTTAGCCCGTGGCAGTCCCATCCCTGCGGGAAAAGCACGTTGAAACCGCGCATACGCTTGTACCGAGCTAAGATATCAAAGTAGGTCCAGTTCAGAATGTTGCCCATGTGAAAATTGCCAGACGGATACGGCGGCGGAGTATCAACCGTGAAAGCGGGTCGCGTCGTGTCGTTCCAGTCGAAATGGTATATTCCAAGCTCTTCCCACTTCTGCTGCCACTTCCGCTCGATTTCATCGAATTTATATTTTTTTGGCAGAGGCTGCATTCCTCAACGTTCTCCGTTACAGTATAGGCTTTAGGAAAATTAAAATACCACTAAATAACATTATCCCCTTCAAGGTTTGGGGAGCTGAGATTTTCACTCGGCTGAGAGGACGGCTGAATCGCTGTCGACCCTTAGAACCTGAACCAGATAATACTGGCGGAGGGAAAAAAGTGAACAACCAGATAAATGAAACTACTTCTCGAAGTAAAATAGTAGCTTTAACGTCGATTATGGCGGCTTTAATCGCGGTAACAACAATGATTGCCATACCAATGCCGCCTCCACTTTCCAGCATAACCTTAGCGCCAATAGCCATATTCATAACAAGCATTCTTCTGGGGCCATCAGCTGGACTAATTTCAGCCGCCATCGGTTCCGCCATAGGGTTCCTTGCGGGAACAAGCATAGGAACAATAATGGCGCCCCCAGCGTATCTTTACCTGTTCTTATTCGGGATAGTTATTGCAAGAGCGCCAATGGGTTTACTGGTAGGACTCCTCAGAAAGAAAAAAGAGACAGCAGCAATGATTGTTGGCGTATTAACTGAAACCATAATCTTCTTTGGGATAGACTCATTCGTATTTGGAGTAGCTTTCGCGCTGATAACTCTGGGAACGCTCGCAGACCTCATATTTGTACCAATAAGCTACGGCATCCTCAAAGCCGTAAGAAAAATTCTAAAAATTAGTTATTTGGCATGATCGAAATGCAGAAAGAAGCATGGTACTTCCAAGAAGACACAGTTAAGAATTACGAGCACTTCTATCAAACCAAATACAAAAAAGCAGACAAACTAGAGAAAAAGCTGCTGAAAAAAATGTTAGACACAATGGGCCACAGTGAGAAGCTGCTTGAAATAGGCTGCGGCACAGGCCACTTCACAAGATGGCTAAACTCCATGGGACTAGAGTGCTACGGGCTTGACCTGTCACATCTCATGTTAAAAGAAGCAAAGAAACATTGGCCAACCGGGTCGTTACTGCAAAGTGAATCAAGCCACTTGCCCTTCAAGGACAAAACCTTCGATGTTGTAGTGTTCGTAACCTGCTTAGAGTACATGCCTAACATCATAAAAGTAGTTAATGAAGCCGCCAGAGTGTCCCGAAAAGGAATAATCATCGGACTAATGAACAAATGGAGCGTACCCACAATGCGAAGAATCATCCAAATCAAAAGAGGAAAAAACCCCTACTACAGCAACGTCAGGTTCTACTCAATCTTCGACATGAAACACGTGTTAAAAGAGGCGCTTCACGACAACTACGTTATCGGTTTCTGGAGCACAACAGCCTTTCCAAAAATTTTCGGCGACACAGAATCCAAGCTTTTACCGTTTGGCGCTTTCCTCGGAGTAGCCGTAAAACTAGGTGAAAAAGTTGATTGACAAACCAGTAATTGGAAAATTTCCATTAGACATAATTGAAAAAATAGTCTACTCAAAGTTAGGAGCACCCAAGTCAGAAATACTCGTGGGACCAGGTCACGGTTGCGATAATGCAGTTATCAGATTAGGAAATAACCAAGTTTTAGTTGCCACGGCAGACCCGCTGTCGATGATTCCTGCCCTAGGAATACGGGACTCCGCTTGGCTCTCCGTTAATTTGCTAGCTTCAGATTTAGCTACATGCGGTTTTCCACCCCAATTCATCATGGTGAACCTAAGCCTTCCCCCTAGCATGAGTGATGGCGAGTTTGAGGAGTATTGGGGTGCGTTTCATGAGGCATGCGAAAAGCTGGGTGTTGCTATCTTGGGGGGTCATACGGGAAGGTATGTTGGATGTGATTACACGATTATAGGTGGAGGAGTTATGATGGCTATAGCCCCAAAGAACCAATACTTGTCGAGCAAGATGAGTAAGCCTGGAGACTTGCTAATTATGACGAAGGGAGTAGCAATAGCGGCTACTGGAATACTTTCCCGGGTTTTCCCAGAAACTATAGAGAAAGCGTACGGATTAGCTTTCCTTAAGAGGGCTCAATCATATTTCAGTCGATTCAGTGTGGTTGAAGACGCGTTAACTGTGGCTTCCACAGGCTTAAGGGATGGAGGAGTCACATCTATGCATGACGTTACAGAAGGCGGCTTGCTGGGAGCAATTTATGAGCTGTCCGAAGCCTCTGGAAACGGCTTAGAAATTGAGCTTTCAGACGTTATAGTTACTGAGGAGGCAAAACGTGTTTGTGACCTCTTCGAGATAGATCCATATTCAACGTTGAGTGAAGGAACTCTGATTATCAGCGTGAAGCCTGAAAAAGCCGAAAAAGTGCTTCAGGCGTTAAAATCCAAGGGAATGAGGAGCGCGGTAATCGGGAAAGTCACAGATCTGCACGAGGGCAGATGGGTTAAAAGAAGTGGAATTCGAGAAGCGTTGGAAAAGCCATCTGTTGATCCATACTGGGAAGCTTATTGGAAAGCGCAGCAGAAGGGATGGAAGTGACCCGGCGGCTAGAAGGTTTGTATCTTGTTGTTTCCCCAGTTATGCCTTTTGATGAATTGCTTGTCGCTGTTGAGAAAGCTTTGGAGGGAGGCGTTGACTTGTTACAGCTTATTCCCGGCGAAGAGAGTTCCGAAACATTGAGGTTGGCTGAGGATTTGGCGAATCTTACAGAGCAATATGACTTGCCTTTTCTTGTTAACGGCAGTTTGCAGTTAGCCAAGAAAGTCGGTGCAGAAGGATTACATTTAGATAGCTACGATGTAACTCCAAGCGATATTAAACGAGCGCTTGGCGACCCTTGTATAGTAGGTTATACCGTAGGATGTCAGCTTGAGAAGTTGAGGTGGGCTGAAACTGTTGGAGCCGATTACGTGTCTTTCTGCTCTGTTTTTCCAACGTCTTCTGCGGCTCAATGCGAGATAGTACCCATTGAGACCATAAAAGCGGCAAAACGTCAAACTGCTCTGCCAATATTCGCTGCGGGTGGCATAAACCTTAACAACGCTGGACTTGTCCTCAAAGCAGGCGTCAATGGAATCGCTGTCACCTCAGCGGTGATAGAAGCTGAAGACCCGAAGCAAACAGCAGTAAAATTCAAAGAGATTATCCGCAGAGCGCGAAAAGCAAAGCGGTGAAGAAGAATCATTTGTTAGGCGATGATTCCGCCGAACTAATTTACCTATGTGGTTTTAGCGTTTCAGCTCGGACAAGATGAAGTTTACCATTTCGTCGGCGACGTTGACTTTCGTGACCATCTGCAAGCCTTTCCAGCCTGGCTGGCTGTTCACGTCAACTATCACTGGGCCTTTTGGTCCTTCGAGGATGTCTACTCCGGCGATTTTGCAGCCGATAACCTTGGCGGTTTTAACTGCTAGCTCTTCAAGATCTGGCGGAAGTTCCAGCGGGGTTGGTTTGGCGCCTTGGCTGAAGTTTGTTTTCCAGCTTTCTGAGATTCTTCGCATTGCGGCTATTACCTGGTTGTCTATGACGAATGCGCGGATGTCTGAGTATCCGTGGGGTACGAATTCTTGGATGTAGATTACGCTGTGGTGGAAGGTTAGGGCTTTGAAGACTGTGGAGGCGATTTCTGAGTCTACGAGGCGGGTTGCGCCTATTCCTCTTGAGCCGAAAAGCGGTTTGACTACCACGTCGCCGCCTAGCTCAGTGAATGCTTTCAGCGCTTCGGTTACGCTTTCTGTTGCTACTGTGCGGGGTACGGGTATGTCGTTGTCCTCTAGAAGCGCGAGAATGTCGTATTTGTCGACGCAGTGTTCTATGGCTTCAGTGGGGTTTATGACGAGGAAGCCTTTTCGTTCAAGTCGGTATAGCATGTCCATCCTGAAAACTAGTTCCTCCAGTGACCCGCGACCTATTGGGCGGATTACGAGAGCGTCCAGTTCCTCCATCAGGTTTACGTCGTTGACTTTGAAGTATGGTTTTTTGCCGAGCCATGCTACAAGCTTCGGGAACGTGAAACACACATGGGGAACGCCTCGTTTAGTCAGTGCTTCTCGTAGTTGGGTGCTGCTCCAGGATTCCATGTTTCTGGTTGTGATTCCGATTTTCAAGAGCGAAACCCTCCTTGTCAGTTGATGTATGAAATGCAGATTGCTTTTGCTCTTAAAGTTTCCGTGAGAAAAAGCTGGAGGTTGGTGATGTTTTTAGGTGTTGTGACTGTTATGCTTGGAAAAGACTTTAGACCTCTCATACAGGAGCTCTTTAAAAACCTAATAGGGGAAGAGGAAAAATAAGTTGAATGGGTTATTGGGGTTTATTTTTCGATTGCTTTTTGTATTTGGTTTATGCTTTCTGAGAAGTCTGCTGGCGTGTCTTTCTTCATTTTTTTGGAAGTGCTAAGGATGGTTTCGTAGCCTTTGCTTGACAGCTTGTTCTTCAAAGTGCCGAAGGTTCTGCCTTTCCAGAGTGCGCACGTGCAGAATATTATTGCTTTTTTGCCTTCGGTTTTTGGCAGTCGCTCCACGAACGCTGTGGTTTCCTTTGCTGGGTTAAAACCTTCTACGGGTGTACCTACAATCAGCAGGTCAAAGTCCTCCACTGCTGACGGTTCAGAAGAGGTAATGGCGAACACTGGCGCTTTTATTGCTTCAGCGATGGCTTCTGCCATACTTTTGGTGTTCCCTGTTCTTGAAAAATACAATACACAAGGCTTCATAATCGTCTAGTGCAGTCTGTTGCTTAATAAAATCTACTATACAGCTCTAAAGAGGGAAAAGATGTGGGTTGGTACTTGGTGTGAGAGTTGGATCATACCAGAATCACGTTTTTTGCGAGAATGAACGTGCCGATAGCTGCGAGTATCAAGATTGCAGTGCTTATGGGGGTGAAAGAGCAGGCGGCTTTGTATCCTATTAGGCAGGGTTTGCTTACTTTCTCGTTGGGTATTACTGTCTTAACTGCGGCTATGCTTAATATGACAATTACTGCAACAGCGACTATTCCTAATGTTTGCATTATTTCACCTCCCGTGCTTCGGCTTTTTTGGGTGGCTTCAGCTCTTTTGGTTTCAAGTTTATTCTCAGGGTTCCTTTTTTGCCGATTATTTCCAGGATTACGTCTTCCACGAACATGGCCTGCACCAGTTCGCCTATGGTGCCCTCCACCAGAACGCTGTCGTAGGAGTCGTTTGCCAAGGTGATGTTTTTCAGTTCAGTTTTTGATTTGAGTTCAACTGAGAAGTAGCGTTCTTCAGCTTTCATTTCATTTCCCATGTTTCTGCCTCACGTTTTCTCCTTGGGCAGCAAAACTGATTACTTTTATTTGCTTACAATGTGCAATGGTATACAACGGTGTGAATGGTTTAGCATCAGTGAGGAAAAATGGAGAACCAAGAAGGAATGGAAAGACTGTTTTTTGAGCTTGCCAGCGAAAGCAGACTCAGTATACTGCGCAAGTTAATGGAAAAAGATTGGAAGATGAATGAGGTCGCACGCAAACTAGACTTGACTACTACCGAAACTTTTAGGCAACTGCAGCGTCTGAGTGAAGACCTGCTTGTTCAGAAGCAACCTGAAGGCACTTACGCCATCACTGAGTATGGCAGGCTTGTGTTGATGCTCTCCGCCCCTTTGGAGCTTGTTTTCAAACACAAAGAATACTTTTTGAACCATGACGTGTCGTGGCTTCCGCCTCAATTCTTGTACAGGATAGGGGAACTTTCGCAAGCTAACTTGATGATGGGTATGGTTGAAAGCACAATGAAGACTTCCATGATGATTGGAGAGGCTGCACAGTTCATGTGGGCGGTCTCCCCAGAACCAGTCCCGCAAACTTTTAACGAGATATCTAAGCAAATCCCTAAAGGCGCAGAATACAGGATACTTTCACCCCAGCCACCTGTAAAACTATCGAACCTCGAAAACAGAACTTACACTGACCCTCCAGCAATAATGGCAATCACCGAAAAAGAAGCCGTCATTTGTTTCCGCTTCAAAGAAGGAAGAGTGGATTACGCAGGCTTTACTGGAAAAGACCCCGATGTTATCAACTGGACCAAAGACGTATTCCTCTACTATTGGAATAAAGGACTGCGATACTAGCGGGTCTCGTTTTTATTTTGACGGTTCAGCATACGGTTTAAAATTTGTGGATCCAAGGGATAAGCTGTTGCGTGTTCTCGAATTTCTTAGAAAGTGGAAGTTGCAAGTAGGCTCCATAAGCGTTGTAGTACGGGGCGCCTTTTCTGGAAAACAATGTTAATACTTTGCCGTCGTGGTTGAATTTGAAGCCGTTTTCGCACTTTTCATGCCCGCGTATCAAGATTTTGACGCCTAGTTTGTTTAGAACGTTTTCTGTAACGTTTTTTCCGAAGAATTTTCCAGCGCCCCTCGGCGAATTTGAAACCGTTTTAACCATGTCGTTGGGGTCGCTCCAAAGCAGGTCTTCGAGGAAATCTTGTTTAGGATGCGTTAGGTGCGCACGGGCCAAGTCTTGGACGCTGTTGATGTTAGGTGATAAGCCGCCGTGAACCATTAGGCAACGCTCTTCCACCAGCACGGCATTATAAAGATAGGCAAACAACTCACGAATTTTAGAGTACGCCGCTATCCAGTTTTCCTTGAATCTGGCTTGTAACTGCAGGGGCAAGTCGTGGGGAGAAGCCTTCAGGTCTTCGGGGCCTTCGTGGTTTCCACGTAAGAGAACCACTTGCTCGGGAAAGGCGAGTTTAAGTTTAAGAATTGTGTAGTAGACTTCCGCTGAACGAGTGCCTCTGTCGCCATAGTCGCCCAGAAAAATCAAGGTTGCGTCTTTGGATTTGGCCAATTTCTGTGTGAACCCGCTGTTTTGCAGGATGCGAAGAAGACTATCGAGGTCGCCGTGTAAATCTCCAATCACTAAAGCCTCGCCTGAAGGTTCAAGCGTTACTAAATGGTCTGAAATTGTTAGGCACCCAGTTTTTCCGCGTTCGCCATCCAGCAAATCAATAACGTTATTGATGGTTTTAACGAAGTTGCTGCTTTGGATAGCTTTGGATTCTTTTATTATTGATGAAAGTTTCATGGGATGGACCGTGAACTATAGGATGTGGATTGTTTGGCCTAGAGACTCCTGTATGTTCTTTTCTATTGCTTTTTTGTGGTTGTGGATTCTGTGAACTATATCGTTGTACGCGCGTTTTTTGACTGCTTCATGAGCTTCAACTCTTGCTTTTTTTGCTTTTAGGCGCTTAGTTTGCTCCTGAAACATTGAGAGACTATTTCTAGTTTCCGCCATTTTTTCCGAGTTCAAAATTTCCCGTTCTTGCTTGGCTACGTCGGCACATCGCGTGTAGATTTTCGCCAACGAGTCACGGTTAAGTATCGCATCTATATCCTGTTCGGCCTTACGTTTTTTGTCTGACTTCAGTTTCAGCTTACCCTCATTCATCAAACGTTCCATTTTCTGCAAAATTTGTTTCAGTAGTGGGTACCCCTCCTGTTCAGTAGAAAAAGCTTTGAAAGGTTTCTGTAAATATTGGCTGAGCTTGTTGCGTTCGTCCGGTGTTAATCCTGCACCGCCTCGGTACAAAGCTAAAGCTTGCATTTTTTTGAAGGGTTTCTGAAGATGCCGCAACGCTTGTTTCAGCTCTTTGTTTAATTTTTCTATTTCTGCTTCTATCAAGAAAAGCTGGTCTACGGGGCCTTCGCTTTTCAAATCAGTTATTTTCTTTTCGAGTTCAGCAAGCTCTTTCTCTACGGGAAAACGGTCTTGTTCTATGCTTTTTGTTTCTGCTTCAACATCTAACAATTGCTGTTCCAGACTGTGCAGCTCGTCTATGAGCTGGAACGTTTCCTCTAGAGTTTTGGTTTTAACGTATTCTTTTGACAGAAAATCGTTGAAGGTGGAAAGCGATATTTTTGCTTTTTCGTGAACTGTCAAGAATTTTCGTCTATCCATTATGAAGTAGGGAGAAATTCGCGGAAACCAATTTTTGATGTCAATATCGGTTACAATAAACACTTTTTGAATTTCTTGAGCGAACCTGTTGAGGTTATCATAAGAAGTTTTGTCGGGAATAGTTACCTTTTTGATTCTGTCAGTGAAAAGACGCGCAAGCTTGTTCATGGCACGGGCGCGGTTGTAAGTGCGCATGTTTCTTCTTTCAATTTCCTTGGAGCTGTTATCCACAAGCATTTTGCCAACTTCAGCGAAGTTTTGAACTGCATCACGAATTTCGTCGCAAAGTTTCTGGGCTTGCGTCTGGACTGGAGTAAGAGTTGAGTTGGTTTGCTCTTTAAGCCAACCCTCTATATCAGCAGAAGAGAAATTTGTAGCTTCAGACACAACAATGCACTCCCAGAATATTATTTGGACAGGCTTATTTATCAATTTTAGCCAAAATTAAGCCTAAATTCCAATACTCACTATTGAGTAGTTACGCTTAAATAATTACATCGCCAACTAAAGCTGACCCAAGATGAACACTAAAGCATTAGCTACAACAATAGTTTTCGCTGCTCTAACGGTAGCATTGAACCCAGGAGTTTCAGGAATCGGCGTTCCCGCACCTTACGCGCCATACCTAATCTACGGCCTTTGGGAAATACCCATAGTTGCAGCCTTTCTGCTGATTAGTCCCGCATCAGCAATAATAATTACCCTTTTAAACTCCGTCGTCTTGTTCGCTTTTTTCCCCGGTCCCTTGCCAACAGGACCATTCTACAATCTCATAGCCGTATTCTCAACCCTGCTGGGTCTCTTTATAGCTAAAATATTCATCAAGCGCGAAAGTGCTGACCGCCAGACAGTGATTAAAATCACTACTGGATCCACTATTCTCGGAATCGTCCTCCGTGTAGCAGTGATGACGCTCGTAAACTATATTACGCTACAGCAACCTTACCCTATCGGTTTCGAATTGGAAGAAATAGCAGTTATTGCATCGCTTCCATTAACAGCCTTATTCAACGCCACAGTAGTCCTGTACACAATTCCCATAGGAGAATTCATAGCGCACGTTATCAAAGATAGAATAAAACTGTAAATCTGAAACTTCATCGTTTAATGAAAAAGAAAATTAGAAACCTAAAGACTGGAACAGTACTTTAGGGTTTTTTTCTCCAGCTTTGAACGTGTTACCAGTTTTTGCGTTGTTGATTATCAGTGTTGCTGGGGCGAAGAGGTTATGATCTATCTTGTAGAAGTCACGGTCTGCTTCACGGAAAATCTGCAGGAAAGGCTTGCCATAATCCTTTGAAGTTCCAGAGGGGGCTTTCTCAACGATTTTTTGTAATTCAGCTTCGTCGTCGTATTCAACGGTGCAGTACACTGTGCCGCCGTAGAGTATAGCGTCGTTTGTCCTAGCCATAGCCACTTCGAAATCTTTGCAAACAGGAGGAACCGGAGCATAGCCGATCGCGTAACGAATCAATTTCGGGCTTAAACCGAGCGTTTTCAGCTTGTGGATGCCGACTTCAACTATTCTGCCCGCGACCTGTGTCAACCCGGCAATGCTTGCTGTGGGCGCCACAACCGCAATCAGGTTTTCAGGTGCAATGTTGCAGGCTCCAGTGACCTTTTCAATTAAGGCGTCAGAGGGAAGCTTGTTGCTTTCCAGAGTTATCACGGCTTTGTCGGAAACGTCTTTGTAGCCTATTTCCTCGTAAATCGCCTTTGGTTTAAGCGCTAAGGCTCTTGCAGGTCCCGAACCTATGGCTATGGAGTCACCTTCTTTTATGCGCCAACCGGCAAACTGGGAACCTAAAGCCGCAATCGCAGGGTAATCAGTAGAAACCGTTATTGAGGGAAGCGCGAGGTCACCGTACGATTTGAAGTCTATTCTTGCTGTTCCAGCGCCGCCTAAGCAAGTTTCGGTTAAAACTTCTCCCGCTTGGAAGCCACCCGACACATTTACTCCCGCGTCGATAACTGTGGCTCCCGCCGTTGTTTTGGAGGCGTGAACGCCGTAAAAAGCCTGATTGTTCAAGAGTTTTTCTGCAAGTTTCCAAGCTAAACTGTTTACGCTTAAGGCTTCATGCATAGGTTACACCTTAAAGATACTTATCGTAAATAGCGCTGAACTGAGGATTACTGGGTTGCGAAACAAAAAGCTTACCGGTTCCATGCTCAGCCAAGTCGCCGAGAAACACGTAAAACGGACCTTCCGCTTTAAAGTCGTCATCAATTTTAACTTTCTTCTTGATACCATCAACTGTGAACGTTGGCATAAACTCATCCACGGCGCCTGAAACCACTATTTTTCCCCCAGTCATGCTAGCGCCAAGTCGGCCTCCAGCGTTCTTTTCCACGTAGATCACGCCTTTGCTAATGTGGAAACCCAAGAAAGGCCCAGCATTACCTTTGACTATGATTGTACCGCCACGCAGGTAGCAACCTGAGTCGCCACCAACGTTTCCGTCGACAATGATTGTACCACCACGCATTCCCGCGGTGCTCCCGCGGTAAGGAGAAGCCAAGTAGTCACCAGCGTCACCGTGAATTTCAATCAGCCCCTTCTTCATGGAGCTACCTGTCCAGCCGTTTGCGGTGCCGTTTACGGTGATTTTGCCGCCAGCCATTTTTTCGCCAAGATGCATTCCAGCGTTGCCGTTAATCACTATTTCGCCGTTTTTCATACCTTGACCTACGCGTCGGACTTCTGTTGCGTCGCCGTTTATAGTTATGTCTGGTGTTTCAGCAGGTGTTTCTTCGATTTTGAAAATGTCAGAGAGTTTCTTTTTCTTGTTGCCTTCCCAAACGGGTAGTGCAGCAATTTCCTTCACGGATTTGCCTTTGAAAACGTCTGGGTTTATGCATTCAGCATGAACTGGGAACTGGAATTTTTTGAGAGGAGTCAGGACTATCATGTTAAACATCCGCCTTCACAGTTATTGCTTCAGGAACCTTAACGTAGTGGTCGAACACTGGATAGTTTTCGTATTCAACCGTCCAATACTCCTTGAACTTGCGCTTCATTTCCTCATCCACCTTTAACTGTTCCCTGGTCTTAACATCGAGCCAAATGGTTCTACCGTCAACGTTCTGCACAACTTCACCGTCTTTAACAACGACCTTGCCATCTTTAATTGTATAGGCAGCATTGTCGAAAGCTTTTCGGGCAGTCTTGTACTTCTTTGCGATATCCAGTGTTTCAGGGTTGATATTGTAGATAGCTACGTCTGCGTCTGCGCCTACACCTAAGTGACCTTTGCCCGTGAGACCTAAAGCTTTAGCCTGTCCGGCTCGCGTCATTATGGCAAGCTCGTAAAGGCTTAATTCACGGTCTATCGACGGTAGCAAGCTTTTCTTCTGAGCTTTTTTGTGGCACTTCGCCAGTGTTGCCATGCGGGCTTTCTTGCTGGTGAGCCACGCAATGATTTTTGGGTAAGCGAAAAACGGTCCAGCATTCGGGTGGTCTGTGGTCATGAATATTTTCCACGGGTCTTTCACAAGTAAAGCGATTTCCAAGCCGATTGACCACTGTGTGGCGTTAACTGCGCTTTTGCGTTTGTAATGCATTGGTATGATGCCGCCGCTTGTCTCTGTTTCTACGTCACTGTTAACCCATTTGTGTCCGCTCAACTGGTAAAGGGTGAACTCGAATGGTCCGTCAGCTGTCATTGTTGTTGTGTCCGTGAATATGATTTGCCCCATGTCGAAGGTCATGTGATTGTGGTTGTTTATGTATCTGGAGATTTCATCTGCAGCAGATTTCATGTTTCCCCAGTTTTCACCTGCAAAGCTGCTGAATTGTACGTGTGTTATATGGCATATAGGTTTGCCGTCGTTAGGCACACTTTCTAATGCCTTCATTGTTTCAAGGGTGGTGAGGTAGTTGCCTGGAATGCCAAGGTTGTTAGTGTGAAGGTGAATTGTGTGGGGCAAATTCAGCATCTTGTTTACTTTTGCTAGGCCACACACAATTTCGCGGGGTGTAATGTCAAAATTGGGAACCACATCATCTATTGAATGAACGTTTCGCCCGAAACCCCAAGATTCCAAGCCGCCAGGATTCACAATTTTTATGGCGTAACCTTTGGTGGTCTCCATCATCCATGCAATATGTTGTGCGCAGCCCGCTAAATCTCCTTTTTGGAGGTTTTCAAGAACGAACCACCAATCGCCGAGCAGTGGAAAAGTGGCTTTGTCTAAAAGAGGTATATCGTTTAATTCTTCGTGAGTGTGTTTAGCGCCTAGGGGAGCCATTGAAGGATTCATAACTGTAGTGTAACCCATTTTCGAGTAGCGGTAACCAGTAACAAAAGTTGAAGGAATCGAATAGCCAGTGCCTGAACGCGTTATAGCTGTTTTTCTAACAACGTCTTTCACATGGTCTTCAGGTCTAATCATCCGACCTGTATTAACTTCTCCTCCTGCAATGTGTGTGTGAATGTCCACGGCGCCAGGCATCACAGTCAAGCCGGTAGCATCTATCTTCTTCGCTTTTTGGTCACTTACACTTTCAACGATTTTACCGTCCCTTATGGCAATGTCCATTTTTTCGCCGTTAATCTCGCTTAACGGATCAAAGACAAAACCGTTTTTTATAAGCAGCTCAGTCATTTAGACAACCTCCGCTTTCTTTGCTTTTTGAGCTTTAATACTTCTGACTTCTTCAAGAATATTCTTCAGAAGCACCTCGTCTGAAAGTATACCTTCTGGAGGCTCAACAACTTTCTTCAGCGGTAACGGCACATTATCCATGCGGTAAGCGGTACCTTCAACCTCTATTCCGACAAACGCTGAGGGAAAAACCACGTCGCCCAGCATCGCCGTCGGGTTCATGTGCGGGTCAATAACTATCAAAGGATGCTTCACCAAATTCTGTATTGCCCTCTTCGGGAAAGTTGCACCTGGATCAGAAGCAATAACCAAGGCTGCGTCTGACTCACCGCGTAACAGAATATCCATAGAAGTGGTTTCGCCAGGGTTGTAACGTGGATAACCCAGCGAAAAGTCAACGCCGAACGCGTAACCACTTTGCCAAGCAAAAACTATGTTGGCTCCGCTGACGTTGAAGTGTCCTCTCATGGGCATGATTAAGAACTTTGTCCGCAGGTTCAGGTCTCGTGTAAGGGATATTGCTACTTCGATGTTTCGGAATTTTCCAGCAGACTGGGTTAAACCCATACCGAAGAAAATTATACCGAAATTGCAGTTAACAAGTGCATCAACAACTTCCTTAATGTATTCAACTGGAACACCTGCGACTTGGTCAACATCTAGCTCTTGTTCTTTTACCAAAGCTCTAATTGCCTGCATCAACTCATAATCTTTGTTAGGCTCAACCTTGATGAAGTAGTCAGCCACCTCAGCAGTCATGCTTTTCCTAACGTCGATAACAATGAGTTTGCGTCCTTCTTTCTGCAAGGTTTCCGGAGGCTTATTGAAAACCACTTCCTCCGCAACGGTGGCACGCTGTTGCTTAGGTGCAACTCTTGTGGCGCTCAAAACCTTCTTTCTGCCTGCGGCAGCTTTAACCTTGTTTAGGTAAGATTTCCATTCGCTGTCTTCAAACCTGCCTTTTGTGAAGCTTGTGTATCTTTCAAGGTGTCGTGGGTGTGCACTCCACGGGTCACACCCCCAGTAGATAATCAAGTCTGCGCGGTGTCTAATCTGCCCCAGAGTGGATGTTGGGATACCCACTTCTTGAGTGCCCATAAGAGATGGGCCGTGGCATACAACAGCAGTATTGTCAAGGACGCCGCCAACTTCTTCTGCTAATTCTACGCCTACACGTTGAGCTTCGCAGTTTGTAGAGCTCCAACCGTAAAGTATAGGGTAGTTTGCATTAGCAAGAATCTCCGCAGCCTTGTGTATAGCTTCTTTCATGGGAACTGGAACGAATTTGCCGTCTTTGCGGATTAAGGGTTGACGAATTCTGTGCTCGCTTTTGTAACCCATATATTTGGCTTCGCAGACGGCGCAGCCGTTCTTAACTTTTACAACTTCGTTGTTTACGACGGTTACTTCTATATCGTCGCATAAACAGCCGCATATTGGGCATGTTACCGCGTTAATCACTGACATTTTTTTACCTCCCAAATTCTTTCTTTAGAAGTTCTTTCATACTTAAAATGGGCTGGTCAGGGGCTGCTTCAACCGTTGCAGGCGTCCCCTTGAATGAGGGCATACCTATGCTGTTAGTCGTATTGCTAACTATAGAGTTCGCCCATGGACCATAAGGAATGTAGATCATACCTGACATGGAACCACGAGGATGCTTAACGGCTTTAAGGACTACGGAACCGTTTGGCGTAGTCACCAAAACGTTGCTACCGTGTTTCACTCCAAGTTTCTGCATGTCGCCTGCATCCATGTAAACCATGGAACAAGCATCGTAATATTGGTGTGAGGATTTTCCGTATTCTTTTCCTACACCTTGCTCGATTGTTCTACCAGTAAGTAAAGTAACGTGCAACTTTTGCTGCATCATCAGATCTTACCCTCCCAATAGAAATTCAATTGCTTATATTTAAGATTAAGTTCAAAGAATTGTGAATTCCAACACCGAGCACCGCATATTTTGAAAGAGAAAAGAGAAATGGTATGACAGCATAGTCTTGGAATTAAAAATTTTTGTATACATGTTTCTTCCATATTCCACACCTGTCTTTAATTTTCAGGAACAAAATACTTATTAAACAGTCGTCAAATATTTACTTATCGTAAGGAAACAGCATTAAAACGTCATAAAAAGTGCGAATTCAGGAAAGAAAAACATGTCAAACACAGATGAATACGACGGAAAAATTATTCAAATGCTAGAACAGAATAGTCGAAGGTCTTTTAATGACATTTCCAAGAAACTTAAACTAAGCGAGTCAGCTGTTAGAAAGCGAGTCGTAGCCCTACAGGATAAAGGCGTAATCAAAAAATTTACTATCCAAGTGGACCCTGCGAAGCTTGGTGCCAACAGCATCTCTATAGTAGGAGTAGATGTGGAACCAACAAAACTACTGGACGTTGCTCAAAAACTTTGCGAGATAAAAGAAATCAGAAGCGTAGCTACATCAACAGGCGACCACATGATAATGACGGAAATTTGGGCAAAGGATGGACGAGAACTCACAAAAATTTTGTCAGAGAAAATTGGAGCAATGGACGGAATCAAGAAAATTTGCCCAGCAATGATACTCGAAAAATTCAAAGAATAACATAACACTTCAGTTGACGAAGAAATAACTACCTGAAAAACAAGTTTTTTCGGCTATTTTCTGTACAAACAGGCAACTAAAAGGTTATGCGCTCTGAACCTGTGTATATATTCATGCGTTTTCCCCTTACAAATCCAACCAAAGTCAAATTAGCATTCTCGCCCATGGCTATGCCTGAAGAAAGCGCCGCCGCCAAAGAGGCGATAATGGGTAAGCCAACCTTTGCTGCTTTGAAGGCTAC
>JAFGLT010000070.1 GCA_016927895.1 Candidatus Bathyarchaeota archaeon
AGATATAAGTGTGCCAGTGATTTATGTGAGACAAAAATCGCGTCTAGAGATTGACGGGATGATATAACTAGATGTTTAAGCTTATAATGCTTCAAGATACTATTCGCATTCCGCCCGAAACGTTCGGCACTCCTCTTGAACAGGTGGGTCGGGACCAAGTCAAGACTAAATACGAGGGAATCGTAGACGAGGAGTTAGGCTACGTCATAGCAGTAACTAGAGTTGAGGTAAGCCCTATAGGAAAGATAATTCCTGGTGACGGAGCCACTTATCACAGAGTAACTTTTTCTCTATTAACTTTCTATCCCGTCATTCAGGAGATAGTAGAAGGAGACGTAGTGGAAATCGCCGATTTCGGAGCATTCGTGCGCATAGGTCCAGTAGACGCGTTGCTACACGTTTCACAGCTAATAGACGACTACATGTCTTATGATGAAAAACAAGGAGTCTTGCTGGGAAAAGAAACCAAAAGAAAACTGACTAGCGGAGACCAACTACGCGTTAGGATAACAGCTGTTTCTCTCGGCAGGGCAGGGAGCTCAGGTAAGATTGGTGTAACAGCCAGACAACCATTTCTAGGCAAGTTAGAATGGCTGAAATTGGACTCTTCCAAAACAGCACCAGAGAATAAAGCGTCGGAAAACAAAAAAGAACAAAGTACCACTGAGGGGTAACGGAAATGAACAAAAAAGCATGCACGAACTGCCATTTCATAACTAAAGAGAACGTATGCCCGAAATGCAGATCAACGAGTCTAAGCGAAGACTTCAGCGGCATAGTTATTATGTTTGACCCAGAAAACTCGGCTATAGCAAAAGCTATGAGCATAAAAGAGAAAGGGCGTTACGCTTTAAAGGTTAGATAAAGCTTAACTCCAATTTGGACAGTTATTGTGAGAACTGTGCCAGTTCAAGGTTGAAAGGAAATGGCTATTGCCTACAGTGTTACTCCAGAACTGCGTGTGAAACTCAAAGAACCTTTTGGTATGTTAATTAAAGGCTCGTTTGACGAAACGATGCGAAAAATGGACAGCATTGTGAAACAAGAAAAACCGCCCAAGATAATATCGGTAGGAGATACTGTCTCACGGAACCTTCATGCATATCAGATGAACCCTCAACTTTCGATTACAGACAACAAACGCATGAGAAAGAGAGTAAAACAAGAAGTATTCACGGGCAAGAACGTGGTTCACGTTAAAAATCCTCAAGGAACAATAACTGAAGAAGCAATAACAGCAGTAATAGAAGCGCTGAGTAGTAACGAATACGTTCATATAATCGTAGACGGCGAGGAAGACTTACTAGCGCTCATTGCGGTTCTATACGCGCCAGAAAAATCCCTGATTGTTTACGGACAACCCTTTGAGGGCATTGTAGTCGTTGAAGTTACATCTGAAAAAAAGGCTGAAGCTGTGAAAATCCTGAAGGCGATGAAAACTGTTCGAAAAGCTAAATAAGAAGCAATCGTATGAAGTCAACACCCTAAGCAAGTGATATAGCGATGGAAGTCAAAATCTTATCAACGAATAAAAATTCCCTTCTAAAACGAAAAGAAGTGGACTTCAGGGTAGACCAAGGATCAATAAGAAAAACACCTACAAGGCTGGAAGTCAAAAAGGCAATAGCTGCTGAACTGAAGATAAAAGAGGAACTGGTTTTTATTAAGAAGATGAAAACCATGACAGGAACAAACATTGCCGTAGGAGTTGCTAACGCTTATGAAACATTAGAACAGGCAAAGTTCATCGAGCCCGAGTACATAAGAAAACGCAACAGTCCTCCAGAAGAACCAAAAGAAGAGGAGAATGAGTAAAATGTCCAAAAAAGAAGAACAGGAGAAAAAAGGCGCAGCCAAACCAGAAAAAAAGGCAGAGAAGAAAGGAGAAAAGGGAGTTAACGCTTTGTACAAGATAGAAGGCGATAATGTGACTAGACTGCGTCCAACATGCGAGAGATGTGGTCCAGGGTACTTTATGGCTAAACACAAAGACCGGTACACCTGCGGACACTGTGGTTTTACACGGTACAGGCAAGTTGAGAAATAAGCAGTTTTAAATTCTGAACCCCCAAATATCTTTCGATGATTTAGATGATTAGAGTTAACGTAGCCATAAAGAATATTTCAGCAGAACGCTTCTGGGACATAAAGAAACCTATTCCTCCCATTCAAATAGGCACAAACATTAACATTGTAGGCATGGATAAAAAGCCTGATGAAACAGTGGAAGTTCCATTTGTTTTAACAATTAACTATAACCCTTCAATAGCGCAGATAAGCCTGAAAGGAAGTGCTTACGTTTCTGGCGACAAAGACGAAATCGAAAAAGTCCTCAAAAATCACAGAGAAAAAAGACCACCACCGCCAACAGTAGTGCAGTCAATATCCAACGTTGTTTTCATTGAATCAGTTCTCATATCTAGAACATTGAATATTCCACCACCTATACCCCTACCGCAAATACCACAAGGAAAAGCACAAGGTTCAAAACCGAAGGGGAGAGACTACAGCTCTTAGCTGTAACTGGCGCGGTTTATGGTGACGGCGTTAACAAGAACTGCTGACGGAGACGCCAGTCGACTAACCGCCGATTTTTATATAGCGACCCTCATTTACTTCAGGCAACAATATATTTAAAGACGCCTAAGATGTTCTAAGGCTGGATTCACAAATGGCACTAGATAGTTTGGGTTCCTCTCTTTACGGCGCCTTAAAAAAAGTCTTCAGAGCTTCTGTAGTAGATGAGGCTACGGTTAAGGAGCTTGTTCGAGACATCCAAAGAGCCCTGCTACAAGCGGATGTTAACGTTAAACTTGTTCTCGGTATATCCAAGCAAATAGAGGAAAGATCTCTAAAAGAGAAAGTTCCTCCAGGTATCTCAAGACGCGAGCATGTAATAAAGGTCGTCTACGAAGAACTTACACGTTTTGTTGGTGATAAGCCTGTCCCAATCAAAATGGAGCCTGGGAAAAAGAAGATATTAATGCTAGTTGGAATTCAGGGTTCTGGAAAAACAACTCATGCAGCCAAACTTGCACGACATTTTCTTAAAAAGGGCCTGAAACCAGCATTAATCTGCGCTGATACTTATCGACCTGGCGCTTACGCTCAGCTTCAGCAGTTGGCGACCCGAATAAACGTTCCAGTGTACGGGGATGTGAAGGCTAAGGACCCTGTTAAAGTGGTTAAAGAAGGCTTGAAGCAATTCAGCGACAAGGAGCTAATAATCGTTGATACCGCTGGACGTCACAAAGAAGAGCGAGAACTCATTAAAGAAATGAAAACTCTTGAGAAAAAAATCCAGCCTGATGAGGTCATGATGGTTATTGACGGCACAATCGGGCAGCAAGCTCTAATCCAAGCGCAAAGCTTCCATGAAGCAACACCGATAGGCTCGATTCTGGTTACAAAATTAGACGGCTCTGCCAGAGGTGGTGGAGCGCTCTCCGCGGTTGCAGCTACCGGTGCGCCTATAAAGTTCATCGGCACAGGCGAGAAGACCGAAGACATTGAACCTTTCGTACCTTCACGGTTTGTGGGGCGCCTCTTAGGCATGGGCGATTTGGAAACTCTTCTTGATAAGGTCCGTGACGCCGAAATTAAAGTTCCTGAAAAGAAAGCAAAGGCGATACTCAGCGGCAAATTCACTTTAACAGACATGTACGAACAGTTCGAAGCAGTGAAAGGTATGGGACCTTTCAGGAAAATCTTCAAGATGATTCCAGGCATGTCGTATGATGTGCCCGAAGACATGTTGAATATGGCTGAAGGCCGCCTTGAAAAGTGGCGTGTAATAATTCAGTCTATGCGGCCTGAAGAGAAAGAGAACCCGAAAATCTTGAGTTCTTCGCGAGTGAGACGGGTGGCACGTGGTTCGGGAACAAGCGAGAGAGACGTTAAAGACCTTCTTAAGCAGTACGTGATGATGCGGAAAATGCTGAAGATGTTCAAACGTAAAAAGAAGCTGCCGTTTATAGGTAAAGGGTTCCCAACAGGGTTCAAGTAGGCTCGGCTCATGGATGTTTTAGAAAAAGCGTTGAGTATGCTCAGCAAGTATCCCCTTTGCGACCACTGTCTCGGAAGGCAGTTCGCGTTGCTTGGGTACAGCATAGAAAACAACGCCCGAGGCAAAGCGTTAAAACTCAGTTTAATACTGCAAGCCAGTGACCTTAACTCGTCGAAAAACGCTGAAGGAGTTAAAAGGCTTAAAGTTCTTGCGCTCAACGGTTTTTCCCGCGAAGCACACGAAACGCTTCATCACCTGAAAAAACGTATTCCAAAGAAAAATGCTCCAAAATCGTGTTTCTTATGTGAAGATAGGTTTCAGGGTCTTGGCAAGTTGACCCAGAAAGCTTTAGACGCTGTCACTGACTACGAGTATAGCACGTTTTTGGTGGGTATAGAATTGCCAGTTTTAGTTGAGGAGAGAGAAGACGAGTTTAAAGCCGCATTTAACGTGAGTTACGGCGAGAGCATCAGGCATGAATTTGGACGATTGTTGGGCAAGAGAATCGCCGAGGAGACAGGCAAGATCGCAGACTATAAGAAACCGGACCTCGCCGTAATCATCAAACCGTTCGAGGAGAAAGTAAGAGTTCAAGTTAATCCTCTCTTCGTTGCTGGCAGGTATAGGAAGCTAGTTAGGGATATTCCGCAGTCGAAGTGGTTCTGTTCCAGTTGCCGCGGAAAAGGCTGCGAGAAATGCGGTGGAACCGGAAAGATGTATCCTGAATCGGTGGAGGAACTGGCTTCGAAGCCGCTGGTGGAGGCTGCGGAAGGCGAGAAAAACTCGTTTCATGCTTCTGGAAGAGAAGATATTGACGCTCGAATGTTGGGCAGTGGCCGTCCCTTCGTGATTGAAATTTCGAAGCCTAAGAAGAGGTTTCTGGACTTGAAGAAGCTGGAAGCCGCCGTTAACGCAAATGCTGAGGGAAAGGTTGAGGTTTCCGGGTTATGTTTCAGCAGCAAGGATGTTGTTAGACGGCTGAAGAAGGGAGAGTCTGCGCAGAAGGAGTACCGTGTGCTGATTGATTTTGAGAGCGAGGTTTCTGAAGAGGGCCTGCGGCTTTTGGAGGAGAAGCTGAGCGGCATATTGATTAAGCAGCAGACGCCTTTACGTGTTTTGCATAGAAGGGCGGATTTGATCCGAGAAAAGTACATATATGAGGTTAAAGTTAAGAAAGTGTCGCTTAAGAGGGCCAAGATGAAAATACGTTGTCAAGGCGGCCTCTACGTGAAGGAATTAGTGTCTGGAGATGAAGGAAGAACAAAGCCTAACGTTTCAGAGTTGCTTGAAAACAGAGCGAAGCCCCTCAAGCTGGATGTTTTGAACGTTATTATGGATAATCAGAGTAAGGTGAAGTGTTAATGAGAGGTTCAAAAGGATATTACACTGGTGCGCGTCGTCTTCTGACGAAAAAGCCTCGTGAGAGAGGCAAGCCAAAGCTGGGTAAGTTGTTGATTGAGTATGAGGCAGGTTCTCAGGTTATCATCAAAATGGATTCCAGTGTTCAGAAGAGTTTGCCTCATAAGCGTTTTCACGGAAAAATTGGTACAGTGGTGGAGAAGCGTGGGCGAGGGTACGTGGTAAGGGTATCAGATGGCAATGCTGTTAAGAAGATAATTGTTCGGTCTGAACATTTAGAGCCATATAAAGGTTGTTGAAAATGGAAAATCAAGATGTAACCGAAAAAAGACTCACGTTGCCGCAGGTTAAGAGCATGCTGGAGGCAATAGGTGAGGAGAATTTAGACCAATTTCAAAGGCGCACCTTGGATTACGTGAACAAGTTCTCTAAATTGGATGTTAAGGCGGCGGAGAAACTTTCAGGGAAACTTATGAAGGATTTTGGTCTTGAAGAGGCTGAAGCTGTTCAGGTTGTGAATTGCATGCCTGAAACCGTGGATGAGCTGCGAGTTTTCCTAGCTAGCGGTCGCAAGATTATTGAAACTGCGAAGTTGGAAGCAATTATCGCGCTTCTTGATGATAGTAGAGTTGTAAAATAGCCGGAAATCGGCTAATGATTTTTAAGCAGTAAGCACGAATAGGAGTAAGGGGATTCAGGGACCATTATGGAGAAGCGATACGAAGCACACGCCTACGTGTTAGATTTCTTGCCGCATGGTAGACCAGGTTTTCGAGCCACTGGTCGGGCAGGCTACCGAGCGGGAGCTTTGATTCAATGTGTAGGTGAAGAGTTTTTCACTTTGTTAGAGGCATTGGTTAAGGAAGGATTGATGCTTAAGCCTAATGACCGCGTGTACGTGGGGAAGGACTCGCGGGAAGAGGTTACGTACATTATTGGGCGTGTCGGCTTTGACGAGCTGACGGCCGCTGCTAAAGCGGAGCTTCCAAGTGTAGTTAGCCGCATAGTTTTGAACCGTGAGAAGTGGTTTGTGAACTTTTTCAACACGGCCCGGGCTATAACGCCGCGTATGCACGCGTTGGAGTTAGTGCCGGGTATAGGTAAAAAGTATATGTGGCAGGTAATTAACCAGCGTGAGCGGAAGGCATTTGAGAGTTTTGATGATTTGCAGAAGCGAACTGAACTGCCGAATCCTGTTAAGTTGGTTACGAAGCGGGTGCTTGAGGAGCTTGAGGGCGACAGCAAGTATCGGTTGTTCACGCGGGTTCATTAAGTCGCTGTGTTTAAGGCATAAGTGATGATTGTTTTAGAAACGAAGCGCCTGCTTCGAAAGTTTCGAATTGTTCCGAACAGGCTTCTCGGGCAAAATTTTTTGGTTGACCCTTCGATTTTTCCCAAACTAGTAGATTATGCTTCACTGGACAAGTCAGATGTGGTGCTGGATGCTGGCGCAGGCTTCGGGTTCTTGACCCGTTTTCTCGCGAACAAATGCAAAAGCGTATTGGCAGTTGAAAAAGACCCACGCGTCACCATTGTGCTACGTGAACAGCTCAAAGGCGTAGCCAACGTGACGGTGATTGAAGGTGACGTGTTGAAGACGGCGATTCCAAGCTTCAGTAAGGTGGTTTCGATTCCGCCTTATCAGATTTCTTCGCGACTGCTTATGTGGCTTTTTGACAGAGGTTTCGACTGTGCTGTTTTGATCTTACAGAAAGAGTTTGCAGGGCGTCTTGTGGCTGCTGTGGGAAGCGAGGATTACGGATGGCTAACTGTTACCGCTTTTTACAATGCGGAGGTTAATCTTTTGGACTCAGCCCCCAAACACATGTTCTATCCCCAGCCAGAAGTAGACTCAGTCATAGTACGACTAACGCCTTGGACAGCAGCACCCTTCGAAGTCAAGGATGAAGCGTTTTTCAGGCGGATGGTGCAGTGGCTCTTCACGCAACGCAACAAGAAACTCAGCAATGCACTTGTGCCTTTCATCAAAAGCACACTTGGAGTAAACAAAGAAGACGCGGAAAAACTGGTGTGCACTATTCCTTTTCGTGAAAAACGCGCGAGGCAACTGTCGCCTGAAGCTTTCGGAGAGTTAGCAAATGCACTTGTCCGCTAAACGAGTTTACTTCAGCAAGTACGTTTTCGATGTTTGGGAGAACGTTTACGAGCCTGCTGAAGACTCGTTTCTCTTCGCTGAAAACCTCAACGTGCAGGAAGCCGAGACTGTTCTTGATTTAGGCACTGGATGTGGCATACTGGGGATACTTGCCGCTGAGAAGGCAAGTTCCGTGGTGTCCGTTGATGTAAACCCGTATGCTATTCGATGTGCAAAAGAAAACGCGGAACTTAATGATGTGCGAAACAAAATTTACTACGTACAAGGTGATCTCTTCACGGCATTAAGTGAAAGTTTTAAGGTTGACTTGGTACTTTTTAACGCGCCTTACTTGCCTGCGGACGAGGATGAAATGGAGTCTTGGATTGGACGCGCTTGGGCTGGAGGGGCTACGGGCAGGCAGGTTATTGACCGTTTTATTGTCGAGGCACCAAACTACCTGAAGCAGAAGGGAAGAATTTTTTTGATGCAGTCTACGTTGGCAGGTGTGGACGAGACGCTGCGCAAATTCGCCACTTATGGTATGAGCGGGAGGGTGGTTGCAGAGTGTTCTTTGCAGTTCTTTGAGACAATAAAACTCATAGAAGCCAAAATTTGATTAATTTTTATCAATTCATATCCGTGGTGCACAAGCTATTATTAACGGTTTTTTGTACTCCAATGCGGTGTTAAAGGTTGGAATCTGGAAACGTTACTTATTCAACGGATATGCCACAGCCAAAAAGCCACATCAAGCTGATTGCAGTAGTAGCCATTGTAGCGGTCTCCGTTATCGTTGGAGCATTGCTTGTCAGCGCTTTCATTTCAAGCCCTCAGGGTCAAGACGCTTGGCTTTTCAAGGGTGCATACGCCACATATGAGGGGTCAACTTCAGTTTCTGCTGAGGAGCATGGTATGCTGGGGATGTCATTGAGCATTGATTTTACTGTACGACAAGAAATAGTTGACTTCAACGACACACACGCATTAGTTTCTACCTCCTTCGAAATGAGTTCATCGTTTGGGGAATTTGGTGGAGAAACTGAATCAGATGAGGAGAGCGCTTGGGTTCCCCTATCGGAAATGGGCTTAATGACTGCATTCGATGACGTCGACCTTATAAATAGCTATGAGTCCACCGTGAATATTGATGGCTTCGGGACAAGAGCCTGCATGGTTTACGAGTATGAAATCGCAGACGAAGGTCTAATGATGACCGTGTATGTCGACAAGACGATTGAATGGCCATTGAAGATGACGATAAGCATGACAAACACGGAGCTGTCAGGCGTAAACTTGGAATTAGACATAAACCTAGTAGAAACAAACATACTCGCGTTGCAATAACGCACCACTATTTTTTTCCCCAGCCCATTTGCAACTGGTTATTCTAAGCTACACAAAGAGAAAGTTCAGCAAACATAGAAAAATCCGGGCAACAAAAAGACCCGAAAACGGTTTCAACTTACCAGTTGCGCTTCCACAAGCACATAAGCAAATCCACGCCTAACTACTGCTAAAGCCCATAAACAACCAGCATATTTCCCGCCTAATAGTAAATGTATGCAGAAAACGAGGAGGGGAGGCTACCCGCAAAACGCGGTTGCAATACATTTTATGGCAGTATATAAAAGGGTATAGAGTGTTTCAAGCAAATCAGAAAAGGATTATACAGCTAAAATAGACGGTAACGTTTATTACCTAAGTTTGTCATTGCTAAAAGACGCGAAGCGGAAATAAAATGGGACACCGAAAAACTCACGCCCCGAAACATGGTTCACTTGCCTATTTACCTAGGAAACGCGCTAAAAAACCAGTTGCACGAATCCGCTATTGGCCTAAACTCGATGCGGATACACCTAGGCTTTTAGGCTTTACAGGTTACAAAGCGGGAATGACCTACGTTTTCACTATAGAAGACCGAAAACGCAGCCCTAACTTCGGTAAAGAGGTCGTGCGCCCCGCCACTGTAATAGAAACTCCCCCGATTCTCATAATTGGTATACGTACCTACACAAAAACCCCGTACGGGCTTAAGCATTTAACTGAAGCCTGGATGAAAGACCCTCCAGCAGAACTCGATCGTGCGCTTGTCCTACCAGAAAACTTTGACACGGAAAAAATGCTTCAAAACCTCGACAAAAACCTTGACAAAACAACCGCCATCCGTGTAATCACAGCAACACAACCCAAACAAACAAGCTTAGCCAAAAAGAAACCTGACATAAACGAAGTCCAAATCGGCGGCGCAAAAATCCCGCAACAACTTGAATATGCAAAAACGCTTTTAGGCAAAACAGTAACCGCTGAAGAAGTCTTCAAAGAAGGACAACATGCAGACATCGCAGCAGTAACCACAGGCAAAGGCTTCCAAGGCCCAGTTAAACGCTGGGGCGTAACCAAACTCCAGCATAAAGGGCGAAAAACCAAACGCGGCATCGCCACACTCGGCCCCTGGAACCCCCACCACGTCATGTACTCAGTCCCACGCGCAGGACAAATGGGGTATCACCAACGCACAGAATACAACAAACGCATCCTCAAAATAGGCAAAGATGGCAAAGAAATAACCGTTAAAGGCGGCTACATACGCTATGGCCAACTTAAAGGACCATACATACTCATAGATGGCAGCATACCAGGCACAGAGAAAAGACCTATACGCCTACGCCACCCAGCACGACCACCAAAAGAAACACCTGAAACACCCCCACAAATCACTTACACATCACTAGAATCACCTCAAGGAAAATAACGGAGACAAAACAATGCCCGCACAAAAAACCGCAAAAATCTTTGACCTTCAGGGAAAAACCGTAGGCAAAACAACACTCCCAGACGTTTTCGAAACACCCTTGAGACCAGATGTCATAAAACGTGCTGTCCTCGCCATTCAATCAAGCAGGCTTCAGCCACAAGGTCGTGACCCAATGGCAGGAAAGAAAACCAGTGCAGAATCACGCGGCACAGGAATGGGCATAGCAAGGGTACCCCGAGTGAAAGGCGGAGGAGGAAGAGCAGCTTTAGCGCCCAGCACAGTCGGTGGAAGACAGCCACACCCACCAAGGTCTGAAAAGAATATTGTGAAGCGTATTTCCAAAAAAGAAGCCCGTCTCGCTTTATGCTCAGCCATAGCAGCCACAGCCTCAAAAGAAAACGTAGCCTCTCGAGGTCACGCAATTAAAGATGTTCCCCAACTTCCCTTAATAGTCACAAGCTCAATTGAGGAGCTAACCAAAGCCAAAGAAGTAGAAGAAGCTCTCATGAACTTGGGCGTCCTATCTGATGTCTATCGTGTGAAATCCAGCCGAAAAATTCGGGCGGGAAAAGGCAAACACAGAGGCAGAAAAATGAAGCAAGCCGTAGGACCCCTCATCGTAGTGGCTGAAAACAGAGGAGTAGTTAAAGCGGCAAGTAACATTCCAGGTGTGGATGTCGCCACAGTGAATAATCTTAACGCAGAGATGCTGGCGCCAGGAACGCATCCGGGCAGGTTGACATTGTGGAGTAACAGCGCGATTGACCAGCTGGATAAAAATTATGGTGGAGGAAAAGGCGAGTAATGAATCCTGCTGAGGTTATATTTTATCCGTTAATGACGGAAGCGGCCAGTCTCATGGTTGAAAAGGACAATAAACTCATTTTTGTAGTCAATGTTAAAGCTGGCAAAAGCGACGTGAAAAAGGCTGTTGAGCAGCTGTACGAAGTGGAAGTGGATAGAATCACTGTGCTCATAACACCTCAGGGAGAAAAGAAAGCTTTCGTTAAGCTTAAACCAGAATACAAGGCGTCGGATGTCGCCATCAAACTAGGCATTTTGTAAAATTAAAGTGAGGCATGATTAATGGGTAAAAGAATCCGGGTTCAAAGACGCGGTCGCGGTGGCTCAACTTATAGAGCTTCAACTCATAAGAGAGTCGCTCCTGCAAAGTATCCACCAGCAATGACTCCCAAGGAAACTTATGAATCTTCAATTAACGGCGTCATAGAAGCCCTTGTCCATGATCCTGGACGCGGAGCGCCTTTGGCTTTTGTGCGATTCGAGAACGGTGAAACATGTTACACTGTAACCCCTGAAGGCGTTTTTGAGGGGCAGGAAATAAGCCTTGGTGGGAAAGCCCCTGCGGATGTTGGTAACATTATTCCATTGGGGAAAATTCCAGAGGGCACTATGGTTTGTAATCTTGAACTTCGACCAGGCGATGGTGGGAAGATGGCAAAGTCTTCAGGCGCTTACGCTACGGTTGTGGGACATACGCCGCAAGGTACGATGATTAGATTGCCGTCTGGACGTACACGTTATATTAATGATCATTGCATGGCAACTGTGGGTGTGGTTTCTGGTGCGGGTAGGACTGAGAAGCCGTTTCTTAAGGCAGGAGAAAAGTTCCATCTTATGAAAGCGAAGGGACATAAGTATCCGAGAACCCGTGGAAGAGCTATGATAGCTGCTGTGCATCCGTATGGCAGTAGCAAGAAGAGTGCACGTAAGGGAACAACAGTTTCTCATGGTGCACCGCCAGGACAGAAAGTCGGGTTGATTGCGGCTAGTGGCGCAGGACAGAAGAAGCGTAGAAAGAGGTAACAGAACGTTTATAGCATTTAAAGAGTTTAGCGTTAGGTGAATAAAAAATGCCGAAAGAATTCATGTATCGTGGTCACGATCTCAGCAGTTTGCAAGGCATGTCCATGGATGAGTTCATTAATTTGCTTCCTTCGAGGCAAAGGCGAAGTCTCCAACGGGGATTGACGCCTGAGCAGCGGATACTGCTGGAAAAGATGCGAAAAGCCCAAGAAGACGCCAAGAAAGGAGAAGATGCCACAATTAAAACTCATGTACGCGATATGATTATTCTGCCAGAAATGGTTGGAGTAAAAATTTCAGTTCACAACGGCAAAGAATTCATCCCTGTACAAATAAATGCAGAGATGATTGGGCACTATCTAGGCGAGTTTGCAATAACAAACAAACCAGTCAGACATGGGACACCAGGAATCGGCGCATCACGGTCTTCGATGTATGTACCGCTGAAATAAGCTTCCAGTTTTCTTTTTCTCTACTCTTTATCTATCTTTAGGCTGACTAGTCGCTTCTGTTGTGCGTGGACAGCCTATAGCCCCCTTATATATACTAAGTTGCATGGAACCCTGCTACGGGCTGCTTTTAACCTGCTATTGGTTGTGAAAAACGGCAATACGAGTAGGCCCGCCTATAGTTTTTCGCAACGAACCCCTAATAGGATACAAATAGACTATCTAGGAATTGCTTGATATTTTTTGTTGAATTAAAATGTAGGGGGTTAAGTTTGAAGCCTCAGCCCCATTAGCTATCGTCACAATTCAGACGGCTCTTCATGCATCATTGGCTTCATGATTATACTGTGCTGTACGGAAAAATAAACTTTAAGCGATTAAATAAAATTCGGGTTTATTTTACTCTGACTATTTTTATTCTGCCCATTATCTTCCAGTACTCGATTTCGGCGCCTACTGTAAGCTTGGCTTTCAGGTCTTCTTCTTCGGGAAAAGGAGCGTCAACGTACTCGTATGTTTCTAAGTCCATGATTTGGATTCCGTTTGGGTTGAGAGAAAAGACTTGACCCGGTCTTTTGTCTATCATGGGAACTTCTGCGTTGGCGTCAACTGGTTTGACTAGGCTTCTTTTGACGCCGTCGAAGACGCCTATAGCAACTATTCTCGCTTTAGCTGCACCGTGTTTCCCAGGCTTCGATTTGGTGATGTCCACTATGCGGCACGCTTGATCGTCTACGACCATGTAACCTCCAACACGTAAACTTCCAACATCAACTGGCTTGCTCATACACTCACCACATATCCAATCTGTTTAAAGCAATTTCAAACAACATCCATATATAGATTTAGGACAAACGTTTCCACACCTTTCTCGTTTTCAAAAAAATTGCATAGCTTACCAGTGTAATTTCGACAAATTGCTAACAGCGAATAGTAGTTGGCGGGAGCATAACTCATAACACGCATATTTTGGTATACAAAAGCATCGACAAAAATCAGTTTTTAACGTCTAAAAACAGGGTTTTCCACTGTTTAAAGATGAAAAAGAGGTTTTTTCCAAGTTTTGCTGGTGCAAGTATAGAAATGCACTCTTTTGGGGTCTGTCCAATTTAATTTGGAAAGCGCTCCCAAACTCTTTTATTATTGAAGTTCAGTAGCTTTTCATTAGCTGTGGGAATATGGTACCGAATTCAGCCATACTTGAACCAGCTCATCTTTCATCAGGCTTTATCCCGCCAAGTGCAGGATAACGCATTTACCTTAATGGTGAAAAAAGTGTTCAAAAGCGTCGGATTAGTCGCCCGCTACGACAAGAAACAGGCATTCGAGCTCGCCAAGGAATTAGCAGAGTACCTTAGAAACAAGGGGCTAGAGGTTTACATTGAGGATACTATCGCGGACAAAGTTGATGCGCCAGCTAAAGCGGTTCCGCTGAAAAAAATGAAGCCTGATTTCGTAATAACCATCGGCGGAGACGGAACCATCTTGAGGACTTGCCTCGCAGTTCCTGATCCTGCACCGCCAATATTAGCCATCAACATGGGTGTTCGCGGGTTCCTGACTGAGGTTGAGCCAAAAAACGCGTGCAGCGCCGTGGACAGAACCCTGAAGGGCGAGTTCAAAATTGAAAAATGCGCGAAGCTTGCAGTATCCGCAGATGGAGAAGCCATGCCTGATGCCTTAAATGACGTGGTGATTTCTGCGGGAGAACCTTCAAAAATACTTTACACGCAAATCTGCAAGGATAACGAGCCAATTCTGAAGTGTCAAGCAGACGGTTTGATAGTGTCCACGCAGACAGGGTCCACTGGATATTCGCTCTCAGCAGGAGGCCCAGTCTTGGATCCGGAAGTAGAGACGTTTGTTTTAACGCCTATCTGCTCCTTAACAGTGTTCCGTTCAATCGTTTTTTCAGCGAATTCAAAAGTTACGATTGAGGCCATTAGACCAAAGGAAGTGCTTGTGTTAATCGACGGAAACTACAGCAAAGTCGTAACATCCAAAAAACCTACGTTAACGATTACGCGTTCCAAAAACGTGGCTTCTTTAATCAGGTTCAAAGATGATTTCTACCATCGACTTCGAAGCAGGCTATTGTTCAAGGGAACGTGATGAAAAATCCAGAAAACCAACCCATGCAAAAAAGTTATGGTGCTAGATACCTCTGCATTCTTAGCGGGGTTTGACCCTTTCTCAATAAACGAAGACCAAGTTACAGCCCCCACGGTAGAAGACGAAATAAGAGCTAACTCAATGTCATGGGTGCGGTTCAAAACAGCCGTGGAAAACGGCAAAGTGAAAATCAAAGCACCTTCCGAAGAAAACTGGAACAAAGTAAAAGCGTCCGCGAAAAAAGTCGGAGACATGTTTTTCCTGTCAGAAACCGACTTGCAAATCTTAGCTTTAGCTTCTGAACTCAAGGCAGAAGGACGCACACCTCAAATCGTCACAGACGACTATTCAATACAGAACGTTGCCACTCAATTAGGAATAGAATTCATGTCTCTCGCCACTTTTGGCATCAGTCGCCTTCTTAAGTGGATTAGATACTGCCCAGCATGCCACAGGAAATATCCCGCTGACTACAAGTCCACAACATGCGACGTCTGCGGAACAGACCTGAAAAGAAAGTCTCAACGAACCAACAAAAAATGAGTGCTGCAAGTTAAGAAAACAGAAAAAATTAAGATCCATGTGTTACCGAGCTTACATTAATGCCAGAACCAAGATCAAAAGCAGCCCTTCAGACACAAAAATCGGGCCGACTATTTGCTTTGCTCTTCGGAGAGCCTTATCAACAAGCAGGGATAGAGATGCGAGCCTCTCTTCTCCGATGACCCTGACTTTAGGCACCACCAAACGCAAGCATCCAGCTTTACAGGATTCCAAGTTTGACGCCGCCGCATTTGCCACTTCCGTGATATGCCGTATTAACGTCTCGTGGTTCATGGCTTCACCGACAGGGTGGTAGCCCCGGCGTCCCAGGACTACGGCGCTCACTGCGTGCGTGTCAGTTGTGAAAACTTCGCATTCGTGAAAACCTGCAGAGTTTAGAGCTGAAAGTATTTCTTCGCGCAACCCAGAAACCATGTTGTTACCGTCAATTACTACATAGGCGGTTTTCTGTTCAGCCACGTTAACGACTACTGCAGTGATTCCACCTGAGCCCATACCGTCTTCCAGACTGAATTCCTTAGGGAAAACTGTAGAAGCACCAACTTCAAACCTGTAAGAAGGCAGAGAAACAGCTTTTTTGAGGCATTTAGAAGCCACGTCACGCAATGTGTCTATCGACGCTTCTACCTCATCTGTGTCTGTGAGACTGTTATGGGCGTTGACTACCATGTTACATTCAAGCCCAAGTTTCTCTGCTTCCTCATTAACAATGCGCCCCAACTCCTGCGGCAAATCCTCAGTGGTTTTTGGAGCAAGAGTAAACGAAAGAAAAGCAGTCTTTCCGAAAACTTGGCAGGAAGCAGTAACAAAACCCTCGGTGACTTTAACGAAAGGTGTCGCCCGATCAGCAGAAACCTGGAACTTTGCGGATTCAATAACGTGCGTTATTATTTTCTGGTTCTGTGCTTGGGAAGCTAAATCGAGCTCATGACCAAGGATACCTAAAGGAACACAAGTATCACAGCCAAACTCTTTTTCAAAATCATGTTTAAGCAAAGACGGAAGAAGGCTGCTTCCAATGTTCTTGAAGGGACCTGGGTGAACAAGAGGAACTATAATTGCGGCTTTGGGTTTGTAAGAATCAAATTTCAGAAGGGTGACTTCAATATCTTCGTTTTCACCTAGTTTTTCTAGTAACTCTTCAAAAGGCGCGTTTAGAGCTGCAACCCAATTTAGCATGAACGCTCTGAAAAGCGGCATTGAAGGTACACCATACATGCGGCGTCCCAAACGGTCAATTAGGAAGACGAACAGGAAAGCGAAAGAACAGCCAGCTATGGTCGAAATGAACAAAAAAGGCAAAAATTGAAGAAGAAGTGCATTATCTATGCTCGCCCAGAAAACCATGAACGGAGATATACAAAGTAAAGGTGAAAACAAGGAGGCTACCAGACGCCGCAGGAATCCTACAGATGAAGTTGCTATAAACACGACAGCACGGAAAGTTGTTACAGCGGCAAAGCCTAAAAGGCAAAGCTTAGCCCACCACAACAAACCGAAGAAAGCGCCTGAGGCAACGCCAAGAATTATGAAGAACATCCATAGAACCCAGCAGAAGAGGGAAAGCGCCACGGTTCTTCTCAAAACATAAATCGCGTCCCTACCGAGAACTATTTTGCTTATTACATAATCAGAGAAGAGGACCGCGGCGAAAACAGAAACCCCGAGAAAGAGGCTACTAACCAGTCCGTCAAGGGAAAAGAAAAGGGCAAAAGTGGAGAGGCTAACTCCGCCTATGCAGAGCACAGCTACTGAGGCTACTGCCTTTTGGAAGGAAGGAAGAAAAAACATTGAAGAGTAATGTTTCAATGCACTGTTCATGGAGTGGTTCAGCGAATCCTCAGTTGCCACGTCTACCATCTCAAATTGGATTCCTAATGAATTGGATAGGATTATTAAAGGCTAGCTAAGTCAGGGGAGAACTTTTTACTACTATTAAAACATGTTTTTCTATAACCTGCTTAAAACTGTGCAAAGGTTTTAACATGAAGAACTAAAAAAGATAGCGTGCAAAAATTCTGTTTTGACAGCGACACCATAGAGTTAACACGTTTAAAAGGGAGCAAGTGTTTTATCTCTAGAGTAATGATTATACTGACCCTGCGAAGTCAAGCATATGGCAGAGCAAAAATTGCCCCCATCTGTATTTCAGATGCTCGAAAGAAATGTGGGGAAAAAAATCAGAGTCATCCTAGATCCAGCCTACGGCTTTGAAGGTAACCTCGCAGCTGTCACGCATGAGCCGTCTGGAATCTGGCTTTCAGACGCTGAAGCCGTGGTTTTAAGAGCGACAATTGCTCAGCCTATACCTCAAGTCGCAAGCCGAGAAGAGAGAAGCGAATTATTTCTAAATCTTAACTCAGTTCAAAGAATAGAAGTTCTGCATGCGCCGCGACGCTAAAAGCTTCTTAGGCAATGGGGAAAAACACTTTCGCTAGAACAGAGACCACAATGAGAGACACTGCAAACACCACGAGAAGCTCAGGTCTAATCTTGATACCTTCAGTTTCTTCCTCGAAAAACCTCAGCAAGCCTGCACTCGCCGCCGGCATTGGACCGGTTTCTTTCTTTCGTTTGCTCATGGCATTTTACCTTTTATCTAAGCTAGCTACAATCGTATAATTTTCTGCATTATTAATGTTGCGTATTCTTCTGAGCCTTCATGGTCATCAGTAAACGGGGTATTCAAGAAGGCGTTAAGGACGAATGTATGGCGTCAAGGTTTAAACTTTGGAACAGCATAAACAAGCTATAGTTGAAAAGGTGTGATCAAAGTGCACATACGTGAGTTTCAAGAAATGATGAGGCGGTTATATTTTCATAAGGATTCTGAACGTGGAGTAAAAGGGACGTATGAGTGGCTTGCTGACGAACTTGAAGAGCTAGGTGAAGCGCTTGAAGGAAGCGATAAGGAAGCAACTGAAAACGAGTTTGCAGATGTCATTGCGTGGCTTGCGTCGCTGGCTAACATAAAAGGAATCGACCTTGAAAGCGCAGCCATTAAAAAGTACAATGTCAAATGCCCAAAATGCAAGCATTCACCTTGTCAATGCACGTTTTAGCGAATCAGGCGTTTTTGACCTAAGCCCGTCAGCACCCAAATATATGGTCGCTTTCCTTTGCGGTTAACTGTTCCTTCATTTTCTAGAAGTCGCAAATGATGCATCACAACACCATATGACAGGGCCTTGCCCTTTGCTATTGCTGCCGCGGCAGACGCCCGGGTTTCTAGAACATTCAGTATTCTGGTTCTGGTTTTAAGTCCACTTTTCACGTTTCTCACGTGCTGCAGGTAGGCGTTTGGGTGAAATGCTTCTTTGATGTTGTTTCACCAGAGAATAGAATAGTGGCTTGTGTTGAAAAGCTTTAGTCTTAGGTGAAATCTGTAAGGCTGAATTGTTTTGGTTTCTTGTTATCAAACATTGATTCAATTTCGTCTTTTATCAAGGCAATTCTCTGAGCATAATAGTTGGGTAACTCATACTTGTCAATTAGCTGTTGAGCTGCATCCAGATACTTTTCTATGCCGCCGCGATAAACAGTCAGAGTTAAAGAGCCGCCGCAGAATGGACACTTGCCGCGAAGAGGCAAACGGCGGAAACGCCTGTTGCATGACTTACACCTGAAAGCCTGAGTTGAGAAAGCCCGCATGTTGCCCGCAATATCTCGAATGAAATGAGTGGTCAACACCTTTAGGGCAACGTGCCTCACATCAACAGCATCAATTTTTTCGCCTAACTCCAACTGCATGTTTAATTTTTCAACCATAGTTTTAAACTGCTTATAGGCACTAGCTGGGTTACCAAGGTTTACATTTGAAACAGGCGTAGTAAATTTGAACCCTTCAAACTGCGCCTCAGTTCCAAGCCTGTGGCTGACAATATCAATCATAGAACTGACTTGTCTGGCTTCAGCTTTCTCCAAAGTCTTCTCGTAAAATTCAAGAGAATAAACACCGTCAACGTCAAAATCGTGAGCCTGCCGCTGCACTTCTTTAGTGTTCACAAAAGGAATCAACAACAAAGGAGCATCCATAATCCCACCTATCTGCGAGGGCAAGTACCTACGGGAAAAATTCAGAAGAATATCCAACGCCAACATAACCGCGTCTTCATCACCATCACAGTCTCGTCGCTTGGCTGAATGCCAAATTGGATGCGCGTAACAGATGTTGAGGTCTGTGAAGCCGATTATGCGCCCTAATATGCTGGCGCATGTGTGGGGAGCCAAACCCATAAGCAGATGCCCAACAAGTTCATCAGGGCTTTCAATGTTGTAGTAACTTGGAAGCTTGTAAACTCGCACCAAAAGCTCGTCTATGAAGCTTGCAACATGGACAAAATAATCTCCTGCCGTCCGCGGGATAACAACATCCTGAATTTTAAGCTCACAAATCTGGTCAGGGTCATTCAATGACAGGCCATGCACGTCATGAGAGTAACCGAGTTGCCTAAGCTTTTCAACAGATACACCGACTTCAGCGGGCTTGAAATGTGTTAAAGGCGCATTAGTCGCATCGAAGCGTATTGTTCCATCCTTGTAAACCGATAAATCATGTTTCGCCCTCAAAACACCCTTCTCGATGATTTCAGGAGTCTTATCCTCATTAGTTAATCCTTTAACTCCCTTCAAGATTTTTGGTCGAGAAACACCCAGCGAGCTACATGTGCTGTCAAGAAGCTCCTTGAAATTAAACGCTTGCCGCTGATACTGCACTGCACGGGCTTTGCAGGTCGGGCACCTATCATCTTTCAAGGGTCTACCGCAACGGGGACAAATCTTTTCAGGGATAGTTTCGCATCCGCAATCAGCGCACTTCACCTTAAAAGTAAAAGTCTTGCAGATGGGACATTTACGTCTAGTAACCTCAAGGAACACTGGTCCTTTTTTTGCCGCTTCAGTAAGGTCTCTATGTGAACCGCCTGCCAAGCTAACTGGAAAAAGAACGTGAACCAGCGGCTTCATCTCTCGTCTCTTCGCCTTTTCAGGCCGTCCCATACGGGCACCCACAAACGTAGGCGCTTTATCCTTGATTTCAACGCGAGATAGCAAACTAACCGCCTTCAAAACGGACTCCTGACTACTCTCCACTTTCCGAGAGGTTCCATAGCCAAGGCAAAAAGCAAAGGTGCATGCATCTTCCCCTTCAAAGGTAATTTTACCGTCTACAAGCTTGTGTGGTGCAAAAATTCTTCTCAAAGCTTGAGTCACGTTCGGTTCCATATCCCCAACTATCTTGGTAACGACCCCAGCTTCAAGCGTTACTTCAGATTCTGATAGCCATTTTTGAAGTAACTCAACCTCTTGAACTGACGAGAGGTTTGACCAGAAAAAAGTGAAACTCGGATGCAAAGGCACATTAAGGTTTGAAGACAACGTGATTGCTTCTTTAGCAGTCGGCTTCTTTCCGAAGGGGTCTTCCATAAAAGCAACGATTTTTTCGCTGGAAACTTCGGTTGTAGCTGCCTTGGCTATGTCTCCATCAAACTTTTCCGTGAGAGCCAGCTTTAAATCTTTAACCCACCATTCTTCAACGTAACCTGAAGGGGAAAGCGTTTTATTTGTGTAAAGGAAGTCACCGAAACTGATCAGGATATCACCCAAAAACAGTATCTTTTCGATGTTGTTCTTTACGCGGTTGAAGTTTTCAAGAGAAACACGAACTACGGAACCATCTTTCAATAAGACGACGGGCTGTTCAAGAGAATCCACGGGCACGGAGACCCCGCCTTTCCCAGGCAACTCTAGACGCATTTGTGTGCCACCGGCAAGAAAACGTTCCACGACCAACATGGTTGCTGGGTGAATACCTACAGCTGCAAGCCCTGTGTTTCGAGCCCTGCCATATCTCAGCCTGAAACCGCCGACGCGAGAAGGGAATGAAAAAATTGGGCGCCCGGCGATTACGTCATCCATGAATCCGCCAGACTTTTTTTCTGATTTTTTCCGGAATTCTCTAAGCCAATCCCAACCTTGAAAGCCAAGCTTTTCGATGATCGTTAGAACCTTAGCAGCGCGTCCTACAATTCCGTCGTTGACGACCCTTAAGGCGCCGCCTCTAACACGGTTTGTCTCTATTCTCTCTAGGTTTCGATAAGAAGAAACTTCCACGGGATCAGATTCCGTGCCCGTGACTTCAACAGGAAGCAAGTCAAGCGCTTTTCTTACTTCATCATCTGGTAGGTGATATTGAAAGCGCCCTACAGTACGTTCATACAGTCGCAGCTCCTCAAGGAATCGAGAGATCTCGTCGGCTGTTGGTTTGTATTTGTCAAGCCCAAGCTGCCGCCGCACGAAATCGCCGACGACAAGAGTTAAAGCCTGATCGGTTCCTCCAGCAGACCTTATTGGTCCTGCGAAGTATATGGCAAGGTAATTCGTTCGGTCAGCGTTAGTCTTTATTTTCACGTGAGCCACACCTTGTATTGGAGCGGCAGTTAAGCCTTCAGTGAAAATTGCGAGAGCAGTGCGGATAGCTTGTTCCGCCGAAGTTTCTGGGTCCATGCGCCCAAATTTGCCGTTAATGATTTCTTCGGCAATTTTGAAGGCGATTTCTTCCCTTTGCATCTTCGTGCTTAATTCGCGAATGCTGATACCCACATCTTTTGGACCCACAAGACCCTCAACTAAGTCAGCTATGTCGTGCGCAATAACACATTCAGTTTTCAATGACGGGTCAAGACCGATTGATCTGGCGCGCTCGCTTATGGCGTACAATTGCTTAAGCTGGTTCTCCATAGTTTCGACGTAATTTTGATAGCCCGCGCTCATTTTGCTATTCAAGTAGCAGCGCCCCCCAAACACTGTTAACAACGTGTTTATTTTGGCTTTCTAACATAAAAATCGAAAAAGAGCCCCAGCAAAACAGTGGCTTCAGCGTCTTCAACTCAAAATGGACAAAGGTTGCTTAACCCTTGTTTCCTTTAACACCGTCGATTATTTCAGATACTTTTTGTTTGCCAGCAGTGGTTTCAATGATATTTCCGGTGACTATTATGTCGGCTCCTGCTGAAGATGCTGCTAAAGCTTGCTCCTTTGTTCTTATTCCGCCACCCACTATGAGGGGAATGTCAGTTACATTCTTAACCATTTGAATCATTTCAGGAGGCACAGGATTCTTCGCTCCAGAGCCACCTTCAAGATAAATAAAGTGCATACCAAGGTACTGCCCAGCAAGAGCGTGCGCAGCTGTGAGGTCTGGTTTGTTGTACGGTACGGGAATTGCTTTGCCGACAATGCCAGCAGTGCCGCCTTCTCCTACTATTATGTAACCCATAGAAATCGGTTCTAAACCATACTTTTTCACTAGAGGAGCCGCTAAAATTTGGGCACCTATAAGGAAGTACGGGTCTACAGAGTTCAGAAGAGACATGAACCATATGGCGTCTGCGTAACGGCTTATTCCCGTTATATTGTTCGGGAAAAGAATTATTGGAAGGTCAACGATTCGTCTAATGGCTTTGATTACGTCATCAAGGTGAGACTGTGAAACAAAAGTTGAGCCGCCAATCATCATGGCGGAAGTTCCGTTAATTTTAGAGTTTTCAGCAACTTGTGAAGCTTGTGAGGGTGTCATCTTTTCAGGATCCACAAGAGTAATGTGAATCGAACCCTCTGCCTTAATCTTTTCAAGTAGGTATTTTTCAATACGTCCAAGCATGCTTAAACCTCTTCTATTCGTTTTTCGTGTTTGTTGCAGACGGTCTCCTTGAAGAGCCGTAAACTCTGTCGGTGAGCATGCAGTAAACATCAACTTCGCCTTGGGCAGGCTTCACTTGAAATTCTTCTTGGAAGCCGCAACTACTACAACCTGCCACGGCGCGACTTTCGTCCCTGAAAAGTTCAACTCTAACCGTTTCTTTTCCACATTTAGGGCAAGAGAAGAATTTTGGCAAACGCTTCTTTGGAATTCGAACAACCTTTTTCCTTCTGCGCCCCATGCAACATCTCTTCTACAACGTCGTTTATGTTCCTTTAATATTTATGCTTGCCCTTAAATAGTTGCCTACAACCATAAAACAGCAAGGACGTGCACTAGGTGAAATTGACACCGTCTGTATTGGAATTGGATTTGTCTGAGGTTGAGAAGAGAATTAAACGTTTCATCAAAGAATATGTTGAGAATGCAGGAGCAGAAGGCATAGTTCTTGGCCTGTCCGGCGGAATAGACAGCGCCACGACAGCAGGGATTTGTAGCCTCGCAATTGGAGGAAAACATGTGACTGGGCTTATGCTCCCAGAAAAAGAAACATATAACTCCAAAGACATTGATGATGCAAAGTTTGTAGCAGAAAAATTCGGTTTGAAAACGAATGTATGTGACATTACACAAGTTTTAGAAGGCTTTTACAAGACAATACCAATATTTGATCAAGCAGACAAGCTGTGTAAGGGCAACATAAAGGCAAGAACCAGAATGATTTACTTGTATTATTACGCGAATAAGCTTAACAAGATAGTCGGCGGAAGCTCAGATAAGTCAGAAACCATGATGGGGTACTTTACTAAGTGGGGAGATGCAGCCGCGGACATAGCACCATTAATGGACCTGTATAAAACCCAAGTTCGCAAGCTCGCCGAGCACATGGGTATTCCTCCTGAAATTGCAGCGAAACCATCCACCCCCGCCCTTTGGCCCAACCAGCTTGCAGAAACAGAACTCGGCATCAAATATGAAACCCTTGACCTTATACTTTACGGGCTTGAAAGATTCATGACTACAGAAGAAATAGCACAACAGCTAAGCGTTAAAAAACCACTCATTGAAAAAGTGAAAAGCAGATGGCTCGCAGTGGAACATAAAAGGCGACTGCCTCTGGCGCCAAAACTCGAATACAGAACCGTGGGAACCGACTTCAGACTCCCACGGGACACATACTAAAACCAAGAAGAGGAAAAGAAATGAAAAAGAAAATCAAGTTAGCCCTCGCGCAAATAAGCAGCAAACGAGAAAACAAAAAAGCAAACTTGCAGAAAATCGAAGAGTTCACTGTAAAAGCAAAAGAGCAAGGCGCGGACCTTGTGATTTTCCCAGAATTATCCTTGACGGGTTACGTCCTACATGACCAAGTTTACGAGTTGTCTGAGGTGATACCTGGACCGTCAACCAAAAGAGTAGAGGAGTTGGCAAAGAAAACAGGGATGCATATAATTTTCGGCATGCCTGAATTAAGCGAAAAAACGAAAGCCACCATATTTAACACCGCTGTTTTTATAGGACCAACGGGTTTCATAGGAAAATTCCGTAAAATGTATCTGCCCACACACAGTGTCTTTGAAGAAAAAAGATACTTCCGCCCAGGCTACCAAACAGTCGCGTTTGATACGACTATAGGAAAGATAGGGTTATTCATATGCTATGACATATTTTTCCCAGAAGTCTGCCGCCTTACTCGGCTGAAAGGAGCAGAATTAATTGTGTGCATATCGGCGTCGCCAGCCATCCGAAGAGGCTATTTTGAGATTCTCACGGCAGCACGTGCCTTGGAAAACACAGCTTTCGTCGCCTATGTTAACCTCGTAGGTGTAGAAGAGGGTCTGCAATTTTGGGGTGGAAGCAGACTTGTAAGCCCAACAGGAGACCTGCTGGCAAAGGCAAAGTACGACGAGGAAGACCTTGTCATCTGCGAAGTTGATTACAGAGATTTGAGAACCGCTGAAACGTTTATTCCTATGCTCAGGGACCTGCGCTCAGAACTTTTTGATGAACTAAAGAAGCAGTCAGAAACACTATAGCATAACAAACAAAAAAAAGCGCAACCCTTGTCACAACGCTGAAACCCAAAAATCACAAATCACAATCATATCACGTTCAACTGTGATACCCAAGAATCATGGAGCAATCACGTGTGATTTAATTGTGATAAGGTGATGTCACATTTCATAGATTTCCATGCCTTTATGCCCCGTTTTGAATATCATCTTGAAGAAAAGGGAATATTAGATAGAGGCTAAAAAGAGGAGAGTCAGTATTAAGCTCAAAATTTTAATGTTAATTAGTTGAAAGGATACGTGGAAAAATTGTGCGGAAACTTTCGTTGAGTAGAAGGTTACAAGACAGATAACTGTTCGGTTTCATAAGAATAAAGTGTGTTGCAAAAAAGTGTTTTTAACGAGTCTTTCAGATTTTAAGGGTTAAATTTAAATTCATAATAAATTTAAGCCGTTTTTAATCCCTTAAAACCTTTTTTATGTCTAAAGAATGGTTAATTGTGTTATAATTTTGTTTGTTTGAGAGATTTCTGCAAGTTAAAGTAATCGCCAACAAGTTTAAAAGTGGAGACTGTATACAAAAGCGTATCCATTTACGAGATTGGAGATGAAGAGAATTTGAAGTTAAAAGAAGGCGTTCAAGCATGGCTAAACGGGGCATTAAACGACCCCATAGCGAAAGTTCTCGCTAAAAATAGCCAATTAACAAAAACACAGCTTGAAACGCTGCTAATAGACGTTTTAGCCGAAAATATATCAGGCAAATACCTTAAATACGATGAAAAAGCGAGCTTAAGGCTAACAAAGGCCAAAATAAGCCGTGGCTCCTTTAATAGGACGTTAAAACAGTCCAAAGAAAACGTCATAAAATCGATATACACCGTATTGCTTCTAGGGTATTTGGGCATCTTCGAAAGCACAACTCTTGACCCCTATCTCGAAATAGCCAACAAACTGAAGGAATATGTGGAAGCACATCAGGACATACCAGACAGTGAAAACGAGCTAAAAGACCATCTAAAAGTCATAGAAATCATACGAGAAGAGATAGAAACAAGCCTAAAAAGGCTCTCCAATCCATCAGAAGAGGCAGTGTGACATCACAAATCACATGAAACAAACACATCACTTTTAACCAAAAGCAAAGGAACAGATTAAGCCTTTAAATAAGGCTAAATCGAAAAAATAAGCAATAAAAAGAGCCTATTTTTAATGGATGCATGTGGCGAGTAAGCGATGGTTACAACTGTGATCTGTGACGTCATAAGTAATCATGGGCGAGGTCACCGTAAACCTTAAATTTTCCATGGGAAACTGTGATATGTGATGCAACAGTTTAAATCACGTGTAAATCACAGAAGTGAATCGTGTGGTTGAAGTTCTGCTAATGCTTATAGGCGTTCTGCTTGCCACAACCATAGTGGCGTCTTTTGAGTATTACAGACATGTTCGTAAAGCTCAAAAAGAGTATGAGAAAGCTAGAGACGCGGTGGAGGACATTGTGTTGAGTTTTAATCGTGAATTAAAACGTGAAGCAGATAGATTGGAGTTGGTTGCGTATAAGGTCGAGGGAAGCACAGCGAAAGCTAACGCAAGCCTTAAAAAAGTAGAAAGCATCGAACAGAAGATCTCACCCATTGAGAATAAATTTAGAGCAATCACTGAAAATGATGAAACGGTTCTGTCAAAGATAGCGGAGGTTGACACGAAAACTCAGAACATCGAAGCAGCACAACAAACGTTGAACACAAAGATAACAGAATTAGAGGCGCAAATGCAGAAGTTAGCTGAGGTCCCGGAGATAAAGAGCGAACCTGTTATACCAATCAGAAGGGACAAAGCCATGGCGGCATTAACGGACACTGAAGTTATAGTGTTAGAAATGCTCTCAGCTGAAGGCCCAAAGACAGCACCTGAAATCAAGGACAGAGTCCGGCTTAGCAGAGAACACACAGCTAGACTCATGAAGAAACTCTACGAAAAAGGCTATCTTGAAAGAGAAACGGGTAAAATCCCTTTCAGTTACAGGATTAAAGAGGAAATGAAGAAATTCTTAAATAAGGCAGAAAGCGAGCAGATGTAATTACTATAAAGAAGTCTTTTCTTGTCCGCTTAGTTGCTTGAGGCGTTCGTCCATTTTTGAAAGCGTTGGCGACTCAGGAAGCTCATAATCGACCTTATTATGATTCTTCAAGTACTCTGGGTAATGAGTGACTTTTATGGGAACTGCGAATTTGATTTTGGGCTCAGAAATAAGCAGAGCTTCGCCGACGTCGAGCATTTTAATTTCTGTCTCGCTGTATTCCATGTATGGCGTGTTTTCAGTCAAGTACGTCCTGTCTTTCTTCAGCTCCGTTTTCATAATCACTTTAGTCCATAATTCGGCAAAAACGTCAAAATTGATTCTTGAAGGTCTAGGCGTCACGGCGTTAAGACCAACTCGGTACTTGCGGTAAGTGAGGGCAATATCAGAGAAAATTGTTCTTTGCTTGTTAGGGTCAAGAAACTCATGCGCCTCCTCAAGAGTTATCAGCAGCGTAGGAAGCTTACGCCATTCCTCGTAGTTTTCCTCCCATGTGCGCTTGTAATGTTCTGCAATTGCAGAGGTAGATAGGCATACAACACGGTTTTGATCTTCAGAGCGCAACCCGGAAATGTCAATGAGGCAGCTTACGCCTTTACATATGTTTTGCAGAGTACTTTCAACAAAAGTGTAGTTAGAAGCAGGGAAAAGCTCAGACGGCAGAGAGGAAAGCTTTTGCATAAGAGCTTCAACAACCACCTTCTGAGCGCGCACACCAGGATTTCCTTCAGAAGCATAAGTTTCTCGGGCTTTTTCAATCCAATCTGCCCCAAAATGTTTGTACAACGCCCATGCAAGCCTTCTTTGAGGCAGTTGAATATCAGGAAAAAGCATATACAGTTTAGCAGGTGTCAGTGTACGTAAGCCAACAGTCATCTTTTCGTCCCTCGCGGAGTAGTATTGGACCTTGCTCTGGAATAACGGGTGGTCCTTCAACCCTTGCTGTGACTTTATTTCTTTTCCTTCCAAAAGCTGCCCTGCAAAATCATAAATGAGCGCTACAGTTCTCGGGCTGTTGTCTATTATCTGCGCGTTCAAAATCAGCTCAGTGTTTGTTTTTCCTGAACCAGTCATCCCGAACATTCCCATCATACGCGGGATAGCTTCAAAGTTTATACCCACGGAACTTAGAAGATTATCTTCAGAGCGTAAACGTCCAACTTCGAGATCTCCAGAAAGTTTCAGAATGGAACAGTCTTCTTCACTGGCCGCGTAGACCTTATCACGATAATTTGGATTAAAAGTGGGAGAACGCAATTTGCCTTTTCTTTTTTCTAAGAACAGTATTGCTGACACGCTTCTGTACGCAGAATAAGGGCCAAAAGCCTCTTTGCCTTCAGCCTCCCGCAGCTGTTCTATAGTTTCAAGCGTAGAACTGCTTTCGGAGTTAACAACTCTAGCATAGAAAATCCTTTCAGCTGAGTCTATGCGTACTATTTGTCCAAAGGACAGACTCACATCAGTATTAACCAAGAACGAGACAGCGTCGCCTTTAGTTCCACACACAAAACCTATAGAGTCAAAACTGGTCATCCCACCACTCCCATTCAAAAGCATGCTTTACACCATGAATTTCGTCACCAAAACAGCATGAACCCTCCTCTCTACGCAAAACGTCAAGTAACCCTGCATCTCTTAGCGTCTCTTCTATCTGATCATGATAAGAAAGCAACATAGAATCCGAGGGTCCTGAGAAGTCATGCGCCAAATAAAGACTTATGGGATAACCGAGACAGCGCGGGTCTTCGGACACAGCAGTTAAAGGCGAAAGCAACTCGACAATGTCCTTCTGTGTTAAGTAATCCATTATATCACAACGGAAAACGTGAGAGCTGTCAGCGCATAACTTCACAATTGCTATATCACCATATAAGCTTCGGTCTTTGTCGGCTTTTCGCACAGGGTAATAAACCCAAATATCATGCGGAGATAGCATGTACGTAGTAGCCACTAAATCCCTTCCCTTTTCATCATGTAAAGACGGAGAATTTTTACTTATCGCTAAAAGGTTTATTCCCTTTTTTTCGCATTCATCATAAAGCGAAACACGGAACTTTCTCTCCCCTCCAAAGTACCCACCCCCATCCAAAAGAAGATACATACTACGTACATCATGATGTACGTGGTAAGAGTTAGAAACCGCTTTGTTAAGAACAGTTAAGGCAACTTGACTTTCTAATTCAATTCGGAAGTCCTGTAAATAACTCCTACGTACATGTGAGTCTCCAACAACTGTGCATAGCCTCTCAGAGTAACTCCAATCAACCTGACGTTTTCTAACCGTAGCGCATGAAGCCCGCATCAGGTATACACCCCAATTGTTAGCCCTCTTCAGGGTACGAGTGGAACAGTCTACAGCAATGAAGTTACCGTTGTACGTAGTAACTTTTTTCAACGGTTTTATTAAGGAAGCATCTGGTCGAACGGAAATTATTGGTTCTTTTCGGACTTCGGCGCTACCAGCCAACCTACCTTTGTCAACGTAACACTTAAGCCGTTTTTCCATGTCGACTAAGTCAACTTCAACTGTTTGATTCATTTACGTTAATTTCCTTTCTCAGTTCTCTAATGGCTTTACTTTAAAGTTGTATTGAAGGCGTTTATAGTTTATGCGTTCTAATATCCTTAATGTTTAATATTACACTACGAAGTTGAACGTAACTGGTTTTTACAAAACTATTTAATCTGTTGTTTAACTGTCGCGTGTGGAATGTTAGGCGGTACTTTATACTTCAAGTTACTGCCTTCACCAGCCCTTAGAAGTAATCCTCTGTTGGTCATTCGCGCTAAATAGGTTGACACCGTACTCAAACTAACGGGTTCCTTAAGTTCCTGTTCATACATTGATTGAACATCTTTTGAAGAGAACCAAACCAAAGGAAAGCTTTTCTGAATAACCAAACGAACCTTCTCGAAACGAGATAATTTATTACCTGTTAAAACAGTACCAGGCCCAGAAGTTGCTCCTTCACTCGGCATGCCACCTAATAATTCTACGAGATCTAAGAGGCGGAGAGCTTTATCGCGGGTAATTTGACCCTCGAAAGCTATGGTATATCGATTACCCTCGCTATCAAACAGCTCTACACGCATTTTACGAGCTGGCATGCTAGTGTACACCGTAAGCGCTGTTCACAAGCTTTATACTTCACAACTTATAGCTGTTATGGTGAAATTTAAAAAAATAAAAAGAGATTTAAAACCCTTAAACATGAAAACGACGCTATATTCCAGATTATTTATTATTACAAGCTTCACATGAATTTTAAACAGTTAAAAAAATATACAATCAGCCCATCTCGCTATTTCCAGTAGAAGTATAGGGGTGTCTTATTCACAGAAAAGGAACATGAAAAGAGTAATACTCCAAAAAATAAGGCTAATAAAACAATAATTTCAGTGTAATTTCACATGATGTTCACATTTTGTGAAAAATGAAAGTTTGTAATGGAAAAAACAGGTTGTAAGGGTGTAAAACTTTTTAGTATTGACGATGTTTTTTGGAGAGAGATAAGGGAATTATTCTATTTTATACGTTATAAAATGAGAAAAAAGTTTGTGCACAGACACCCCTTCATTTCCTCTCGAGAAATAGTGAGTAAACAGGTAAGTGTTATTGTCCTAAAAATTTTTTCAGATTATTTATCTAAAAACTTTAACAATAATAATTATTATAGTTAAAGGCTGTTTTACGTATTAGAGTATATTTCCTTTTAGAGGAAATACATTCTTTTTTGATATAATACTAGAATATATTTCCAGTAGAAACTTTGGGGTGTGTGGCTATCTATGTTTAGTTCGTTATTACTACTGTTTTTCATTAGTTTTTAGGATTATTGTGCGACAAAACTACTTTTTTGTACTGCATACTTTATTTGCTCCATACGAAATAACGGTGTTGCCTCTGAAAATAAAAGGAGATAGTCAATG
>JAFGLT010000071.1 GCA_016927895.1 Candidatus Bathyarchaeota archaeon
CTTTAGATAGCTAAACACTCTCTGGTAACACTAATGCCAGCCTCAAAATTTCCATCCAGAAAGTTCGTCTCCGTTGACCCAAGCAAATGCACCGGTTGTGGGATTTGCGAGTACGCTTGCACTCTAGAAAAAGAAGATAATACCTTGAATCCAATTCGCTCACGAATTCGCGTAGTTCGCATGACTCCCCTGTTCAATTTTGCGCTCGCCTGCAGGTTCTGCGAAGACGCCAAATGCGTGACTGCATGTCCCGAAGATGCATTATCCCAATGCGAAAACACTGGCATCATAATGGTCAAAGAAAACAGATGCAAAGGATGCGACTGGTGTATACAAGCCTGTCCACACGGAGGAATTGCAATTCACTCTGACACAGGTATAGCCGTAACCTGCGACCTCTGCGACGGCGAACCGAAATGCGTAGAATCCTGCCCAGAAGAAGCTCTAGACCTCGTATCCACAGACGAAGACGCTGAGAAAAGATTCAGCGACGCTCTCGAAAAACTTCCAGAAGCAACAGAACGCTTAACCACCATTGTAAAGAATAAAGATTGGAAACCATTGCTCACAGAAGCTGAAGAGCGATCAATGAGGGTCAACGAAAAGCTCGAAGACTTGAACAGAAAAGCAAACGCCAAAAAACAAAAATAAACTTGGCAATAAGACGCATAGCCTTTTCCCGGTTTTCTCTTTTCACGCAACTTTATTCTTTTCTTCGTAGCCTCTCAAAAGCTGATTTATGTCTCTACCGTTTTGTTCACCCACATATCCGCCTTCCATAACGAAAAACGTGTTTTTTCCTAATACACCAATTCTCTTACCAATTTCTCGATAACTACTTTCTGTCAAGCCAAGAGACGCCAAGTCTCCAAGGTGCGCATCAAGCCCAACTGACACAGCTACAACCTCAAACTTATCTAGGTTAACCATGCCTAAAGCTTCGTCAATAGTCTCCAGATACCTCTGTTCACCACAATCAGCAGACAAAGGAAAGTTCAGAGCATTCCCCTTAGAAGATGCACCCGTGCCAGGATAATGAGGATAACGATGCAGCGAAACATAAACCACTTTCTCATCGCCCTGAAAAATCTCTTGCGTGCCATTCCCATGATGCCCATCAATATCCAAAATCACAACTGGCTTATCCAAAGCTTTCACAGCTATAGCAATATTATTCAAATAACAAAAACCCCGCGTGTAAACACCTAAAGCTGCACCGTTTCGTCCAGCATGGTGTCCTGGCGGTCTCATAAGAGAAAAACCATTAATCTTAGCAGCCAATATCGCGCCTCCAGCTGAAAGCCGCGCGTGCTCGTAAATGTTTTCGTACGCTGGCGTGTCTGGGTCTTCTACTAGGCCTTTTTTCAGGTTCCATATGTAGTCAGGGTCGTGAACCCTCATCAGGTCTTCTTCAGATGCAGCTTCAGGTTCCAGAAACTCGTATTTTTTTTCTTTTAGAATTTCTTGGGCCATCCTTACTCTTTGGGGTCCTTCGATGTGCCAACCGCCGTAGTTCAAACTCCTTTCTGAAAAAATTATTTTTGTTTTCATTCCAGCTGCATCCATACATAGATAAACAACGTTTTTCACATTAAAATATCACCTCCTCTTAAAGGTTTAGCGCGTTCCAAAAAGTGGTGGAAAACTAGATGACTTCAGAAAATCCCTTTGCCAAGTTCCGTGAGGAATGTGAAACCGCTTTAGCATATGCTTTGAAAACGACGTTTCCAGAGGTTGAAGCTGATACGTTGTCTCTGAGTAAGCCGCCAAACGTTGATTTTGGGCAGCTTGCCTCTTCATTGTGTTTTGAACTGGCAAAGAAACTTAAGCAGAAGCCGATTCCTTTGGCTGAGCGTTTAGTCAGTGCTATGCCTAAATCTGGTTTTTCTCTGGTCTCTAAGGTTGTTGCTGCTGGTGCAGGCTACGTTAACTTTTACGCGGATTTCCCCAAGTTTTCTGATTTAGCGCTTTCATCTGTTAGGCAATTGAATTTTGAGTATGGCTTTGTTAAAACTGGTGATCCGGTTAAAGTGATTGTTGAGCACACCAGCGTTAACCCGCTTCACCCCATCCACATAGGGCAAGCTAGAAACCCTATGTTGGGCGACGCTTTGGCTCGTATACTTGAGTATAGAGGACATGCGGTTTCTCGTCATTATTACATTGACGATGTGGGGCGGCAGTCTTCGGTTGTTGCATACGGGTACTTGAAGCTTGGTAAGCCAAAGCCTGATGAGAAGGCAGATCGTTTTGTGGGTGAGATTTACACTGTTACGTGCTGTTTGGTTGAGCTTAACCGTTTGAAGAGAGAGCTTGAATTAGCGAAAACGGCTTCGCTTTCTGAAGAAGTGCCGAAAATCAATAAGGAGCTTGCCGAGTGGACTTCGATTGCTGCAGAGCTTGAAGAGAAATTCCCGACGCTTTTTGCGAAGCTTTTGACAAAAATAGGTGAAGATGAGAATCCTGAGGAAGAGATAAACCGGCTTAATCGCGCCTATGAGGATGGGGAACCTGAGGCTAAGAGTCTAATAAGAGAAGTGAGCGAGCTGTGTATTCAAGGGTTCAGGGAAACCCAGCAGCGTGTGGAGGTTCGCTATGATTCTTGGGATTGGGAAAGTGATTTCGTGTGGAGCGACCAAGTCTCCAAGGTTCTTCAGAAACTGAAAACATCGCCTTTCGTTTACACTGAAGGCGGGGTCTTGGAGTTTGATGCTGAAAAAGTAGTGTGCGACTTGGACCTTAAAGGCAAGCTTGGGTTAAGAGAGAATTATGAGGTTCCACCGTTAACGCTTGTGCGAGCTGATGGCACAACGCTTTACACTACGCGTGATGTTGCTTACACCTTGTGGAAGTTTGATCGTGCAGACAGGGTAGTTAACGTAATTGGTATGGAGCAGTCTCTGGCGCAGTTGCAGCTGAAAATCGCTTTGTACGCTTTAGGGAACAGCGATTACGCTGACAACTTTTTTCATTTTGCTTATAACCTCATCACTCTTCCTGGTTACAAAATGTCGAGTCGGCGGGGTCGATACATCACTTTCGACGAGGTTCTCGACGAAGCGGTTGAACGAGCCTTCGAAGAGGTTTCGAAGCGTTCTCCTCAATTATCGCAGGAAGAAAAGCGGGAGATCGCCAATTTTGTGGGAATTGGTGCTGTTCGCTACGCGCTTGTCGATGTTGATCCATCTAAGCCTGTGATATTCACGTGGGACAGGGTGCTGGACTTCGAAACTAACAGTGCACCTTACGTGCAGTATACGCATGCAAGAGCTTGCAGCATTCTGCGCAAAGCTGACAGGAAACCAGAAAACGCTGATTTCGGGCTTTTGAAGGAGAAACTGGAGCGCGAGTTGGTTTTAGCCGTGGCTAGTTTTCCAGACACGTTCATCGAAGCCACAGAATATCTTAAACCCAACTTGATTGCAGATTTTGCTAATGCGCTGGCAGACAGGTTTAACACTTTCTACAATGCGTTACCAGTCATAAAAGCGGAATCGCAAGAACTCAGTGATGCACGACTAGCTTTAACAGATGCAGTGCGGATAGTTATTCACAACGCTCTAAACTTAATCGGAGTAGTTGCACCAGAAAAAATGTAGGCTGAACAGAAGTTCGCTTATTGCCACTAAAGATATGTTTGCTCTTTTATGGGTTAGAAAAACTTAGCCCCATTATTCAAAAGAAACTATATTGCTGCGAGAAGCGTTGGGGGCTAGACCCACTCTATAGTTTCTGCATTGAACCACTATTTGGATCTTAATAGGACCCAAATATGCTGGTTTGCGTTTCCCTAGTAAGTGGATGGGTTGCAGTTTTGTTTGGTTGTAGAGTGTTTGTTTCTGTGTTTTTGGAGGGTTTTACGCTTTGGTTTGTAGTTGTTGTTTTTTGTGTTTAGGTGGTGGGTTGAGTTTTCTGTTTTGGTTGTTCTACGGCGGGTTCTCCCAAAAATTTTAAGTTTGGATTAGGTAATTATTGTTTAAAGTGGGCTATGCGTGTGTCATCGTTAGAGTGTTGTTCCTCTAGGCGGTTACGTTTGCGAGCTACTGCTATTGTGATACTTATAGCGTTGGCGCTGATTGTTGTTGCCCCATTGAGTTCTGCTGAGGTTCCTTCGTCTGAGTGGAGCAAAACCTACAGCGGGTGGGTGGGTAATTCTGTTATTCAGACGGTTGATGGTGGGTACGCCATAGCTGGTTCTACTGCTTCGTCGTCCCAAGCTATACTTATCAAAACTGATTCTTCCAGTGAGGTGCAGTGGCAAAAGGTGTACGGCACTGATGTCTTTGGAGGTAGCAATGATGCTGTTTCAGTGGTTCAAACTACTGATTTAGGTTATTTGTTGTTTGGTTATGGTGGCTACTTGGTTAAGACCGATTCTGAGGGAAACGTTCAGTGGACAAGGGATTTACGAGTATTTGGATTGTGCGCTGGCATCCAAACCAGCGATGGAAGTTACGTTATGGTGGGTAACAAGATTGAATCTAGTGAAATTGTTGCTTGGTTGCTAAAAACTGACACAGAAGGCAACATCCTATGGAATAAAACGTTTACTGGAGGCTATTATGTTCATGATGTAGTGGATACGGGCGACCGCGGTGTAGCATTAGCAGGTAACTGGAAAAACGATTTTTGGCTTGCGAAAATTGATTCAAACAGCAACTTACAATGGAGTCAAAACTATGCCGCAGGGGACATTTCAGATATGCATTCTGTTTTTTCTCTTGCATCAACCAACGATGGAGGCTTTGTGCTCGCAGGCGCAGGATATTGGAGTGCGAGCGGTGGGATTATTCCTTGGTTGCTTAAAATCAATTCCAACGGGCATCAGCAGTGGGTCTTGTATTATGGACAATTTCCTGTTAACAGTTTTAGTTCAGTCGCGCAAACTGACGATTGCGGGTACATCTTAACTTTATGTAACAGCGCGCGTCTAGTTAGGACAGACTCCTCTGGCAGTGACCAGTGGCACTTGACTTATGCTGATTCAAGCGGAACAAATGCTGGGGTATCCCCGTCTATCACAGGTGCGACTTACAATTTGCCCTCTGTCATACAGACTAACGATGGTGGGTACGCGGTTTTGGACACGGTTTACGATAATACTATGAGACTCACGAAGGTTTCCCCAGAATCTGATATTCAGGCTCCTGTCATTTCAATTTTGAGCCCGAAAAACGAGAAGTATGAGACAAACGAGATTTCCTTGATTTTTATTGTGGATGAGCCTACTTCGTGGCTTGGTTACAGCATAGACGGGCAAGACATAGTAACTATTACTGGAAACACGACTTTGTCAGGTTTATCCGGTGGAGAGCATGCTCTAACAGTCTACGCCACTGACACCTCGGGAAATGAGTGCTCAGAAACAATTTACTTCACCACAGCGGCTCTTTTTCCGGTTGGGTGGATTACAGCCATCATAGTTGTAGTGGCTTGTGTCTGCGGCTGTCTTCTTTTCTACTTCAAGAAAAAGGTTCCTTCAACTTCCAAGCAACAAGGTCTGATGAGGAACTTGAAACCGCGTCTAGCCTCAATCGCCAATAACAGAATAGTGCGGAATTTAATCATAATCAGCTTATGCATCATCATGTTCCTTGTTCAACTCTTCTTTCCATACTTTTATTTCTCGTCTTTACCCCGTAATTCCAATTCGTTTGAATTAGGCATAACCTACGTTTACGAGCAAGACAACCTCGGACAAATCTACAATGAAGTTTCAAGCATTAAGGATTTAGGTTTCCAAGTGATCCGTGTAAATCTATTATGCAACCCAGAAGAACCAAGTAACTATGCTAACAGTCTAACAGAAGTATTCTTTAGTGCCACCCAAAATTTGGGTATGCGAGTTGCTCTCATAATTCATAACGATGACACTGCTGATGAAATTGACTACTACCTCAATAGATGGGGTTCCTACCTTTATTGCATTCAAGTTCTTAACGAACCCGAGCTTTCGTCATCCTGGGATATAGGTGCCCTATTTACAGATGATGAAATAATCTCCAAATTTGAACAAGCATACTCAATAATTGAAAGTCATCAACTCTCAGTGCTGCTTTACACCAATTTTGAAGTAGGCTTCATCCTTCGAACAAACCTTCCCATAGAATTCAGCGAAAAACTAGATTTCGTAGGCTACGATGTATTCATGGAATCTTTCCTAACTCTATCTCCGACCTTCATTCAGCTTCTCCACGAAATAACCAACAAGGACGTGATTATTACCGAGTTCGGCATGTCATCAAACGACGACGTCGCCCAAAGCGACTTCATTATAAGAGGGCTTAACCTTTTCAAGAACATGGGGCTCAAAGGTTGCTGGCTAGTCTATTGGAATAGTGCAGACAATGCATATGGAATACGTGGAAGGCTCGCAGAACAAAAGGTGAGTGAGTGGATTGCACAGAATTCGTAAACTATCTAAACTAAAGTTCATCCACGGCTTAGCAATTACAATTGCTTTAGTCGTTGCTCAATTGCTACTGGATGTTTTCCAAATTTCCTTGCTGCTTTTCATGCCCCCAATAGGTTTTGCCTTCTTTCTATTCATCTCATACGGCATCCTGCCAATCATGATGGGCGTGTTAAACATTGTTCTGCTTCACCGTTTTTACAACTACGACGGCTGGGAAATCGGCTTCTGGCTCAACGGTTTGTTCCTCACGCTCACATTCTCTGCTATCAGCATTTTACTGCAAACAATTACTGGTTTGCCTTTCTTCGCAATTGCCGTGGTTGAAATCTTGATACTGCCCTACCCCTTTGGAATTCTCGGTAAATTTAGCAACCGAGGACAAAAAAAAGTAGAGCCGCAACAAACACCAAACCCCTAATGAAGCCGTAAAGAACCTGCTTGTAATATTGTTTGGCTCTATTAAAATGATAAATTTCATATATAAGTCGCTTAATCTACAACGAGGTGCAAAATAATGAGTGAATCGTACTTTAACAAAAAACTTGAACCGATAAAAGTTAAAGAAAAAAGTGTATCTCAACTTCTAGCGGAAATGAGTCGAACCGCTTATCAAGGAAGAAAACTCGGCGAAGCAGTTGAAGTCTGGGAAAAAATGCTCAAAGACCCAGATTTGACTATTGTTATGGGCTTAGCAGGCTCCATGAGCACCGCTGGACAATGGACCATAGTAAACTGGCTTATGGAAAACCGATTCATTGACGTGCTGGTCTCCACAGGCGCTAACGTTTCAGAAGACATTGTGGATGCCATGGGATTCGGTTACTGGCTAGGCAGCCACATGGCAAAAGACGAGGAGCTGCTAGAGGCAGACGTGAACAGGTACTATGATGTCTTCGGCAAAGAAACTGACTACCGAAAAATGGAAGAATTAGTAACAGACTTCGTTATGACCTTAAAAACCGATTTTGCCTACTCAAGCGCAGAGTTTCTGCATTTACTTGGCAAATACTTAGGCGCGAAAGGCATACCCAGCATAACCGCTGTAGCCGCAAAGAACGGTGTTCCAATTTTCAGCCCAGCCATGAGCGACAGCGCCTACGGCGAAACGTTCCTTATGGCTAAGAACAAAGGTCACCCCATAATTCTGGACTCGGTGAAAGAGTTCGACCAGTTCGTGCGCATCGGCACCAAAACAAAAGACGTTGCCGTAGTCTACATCGGCGGCGGAGTGCCAAAAGACCTAACACAGCTAATTGCCATCTCAGTTTCACCCCAAACAAACGACCAAGGCGTAGCAGGCAGAGACGGTCACCTCCGCAAAGGTCTGCAGGAATACTATTATCCTCACAAGTACGCCATACAGATAACCACAGACGCGCCGCAATGGGGCGGCTTATCAGGCTGCACACTGGAAGAAGCTGTCAGCTGGGGTAAAATCAACAGTGAAAGCGGCACGCGCGCCGTGTGCTACTGCGACGCCACAATTGCCTTGCCGCTGATAACGCATGCGCTCAACGAACGAGTAAAAACCAAACGCAAAGGCCCAGACATGTCATGGCTCTTTGAAGGCGTAACCTAAGTTTTCCCAAGCCTAGCCACAAGCGAGCTCATCATCACCGGCAGTATGAGTGAAGCGTCCCCTTCAAGCATCACGCGCTTTGCTTTCTCATTTATTTTTCCCCACGAAACTGCTTCTCGAGGTCGCGCGCCGGAGAGGCTACCGTCCCACTCGTCAGCTGTGCTCACGTATACGACATAGTCTAAGCCGTCTTTGAACTGGTTCCACCATATCGTATGATGCTTTGAAATTCCTCCGCCAACAATTAACGCGCCGGTTTTTTTCGCATTGAAAATTAGGTCGCTTAGTTCGCCTTCATCCTTAAGCAAATTAAGCTTGAAATTGTGGTCTTGGCTGAAAAGCCATGTTTGGTAACCAACGGCGCCGTCCGTGATGCCGGGAACGAAGACTGGTATGTTGTTTTTCGCTGCCCAGTACATGATTGAGCTTTCGTTGCAGCAACGTAAGCCTATTTCTCGGCACAGCTGGGTGCCTGAAACTTCTTTTATGCCCTCTTTCCAAAGGCTCTCCAGCAACCCTTGCATCTTCTCTTCTATTATTGTGCCGTAACTGTCGTTTGGAACCAACACGTTGCCTAATCGGTTTATGCTTTTCTCATGAAGTTTAACATCGTTCATGACGAAGGAGCCCTTGTAATAGTTTCTCCAGCATCTTGCCATGTCATGATCCAGTGTTCCACAAGCTGTGATGACAACGTCAACAAGCTTTCGCTTCACCAACTCTTTAAAAACGCCGCGTGTCCCCGTCGCCACGAGGTTTCCAGTGAACGAGAGAAAATTCACGCAGTCCTTCCCTTTGAACATGCGCTCAAGAATGCTTACGCCCACAGAGAGTTTTCCAGCTGTGAAACCCCAAGCTTGCTCCATCTGGTTGACAAGCTCATCCACCGACATGCCTCCGCGGAACTCGTAATCCTTCACAACTTCCTTCAACATAACCATGTTTCTCCACCTACCCTTGTGTGATTGTTAAAGAAGAAATAAATATGTGTCGAAATGAGGTGAAAAAAAGCTGAGTGAGGCTGACTTGAATGAAGCAGGCTCGAATAAACTCGCTTTTTCGCAATTTTCGTTTGCTTTTTTCGCGACAAGTTAATAAGGATGATTTCTGCGTTTATCCTTTGAATCACGTTTAAATATACTTTGAAATTGTTAGGGAGAGGAGTAAATAATGAAAGAATTGGAACAGAAGTTGCTTTCCGAGCTTATGAAAAATTCTCGTAGAAGCGATAGGGAATTAGCTAAGGCAATAGGAGTTTCACAGCCTACCACAACAAGGCTTAGAACCAAATTGGAAAAAGAAGGATACATCAGAGAATACACAATTATTCCCAACTTCAACAAAATCGGCTATACCCTAATGGCTCTAAACTTTTTGAAATTAGACCCAAAAGTAACCATGAAACACATTGAAGGCTTTCGACATACACATCCTGACACAATAGGTAAAGACCCGTTCGGGGTTGTCTTAATTCACCGGGGAATGGGCTTAGGATACGACACAGTAATCGTTTCATTTCACAAAGACTACTCCTCTTACGACGACTTCAGAGATTTCACGAAACATGCCATGGGCGAAAGCATAACCGAAATGAACACGTTTTTAATCAATCTCGACGAAGAGAAAAACACTTTGCCTCCTACTTTCCTGTTTCTTTCCCGAGAAATGACAAAATCAAAAGGCTAAACCAAAGAATAAGAATGAAGTAAGAGCCGCGAAGGGCTCTCAACTATTTTTCTCTAGCGACGGGCCCTTCTAAAGAAAGCCTGATTCTTTCAATCGTAGCGCCAAACCAATGTTGCCTTTGAACTTGAGCTTTCCTGTCATAAAGGCTTTTTCCGCGCTTATTTTACCGTTTATTAGGTTCATGTAATCCTCTTCTTCCATCTTAAGTTCCAGCGTAGCGGAAGGATTCGTTCCCTCTTTAGCTTCCAGTTTCTGGTTGTTTATTGTAACCACCCAATCTCCGCCTTTAGGTCCAGTGATGTTTATCTGAACAGTAACATCTATACCCGCGGCTTTTTCTGGCTTAAACCTGCTGGGCAAAACTTTTTCGAAAAACTCTTTAGGCGTTTTAGCGTCGGTCACCGCTTCATCATCCTTTACGTTTTCTGCTATTCTACAATATTCTATGTTTTGAACTTTTCCTTTAGCTTAGCCAAATCCAGCGCATCTCTTCCAGAAAGCGTCATAGCCGCAAGCTGGATCTTAGCGGCTTCTTCAACCATTTCGTTCAAGTTACAAGCGACTTCTATAGTTGGGCCAACGGTTACAACACCATGATTTTCAAGAATAACCGCGTCATAATCCGCAATCTTTTTCTGAACAGCCTCCGCAAGCGTTTCAGAACCAGGCTGCTCAAAGGGAACAACAGGAACACCATTCGGCAAAAGCATAAACATCTCCACTTGCAATGGCAGAATATCGGTTTTAGCAATTCCAAACGACGTGGCCATGGGAGCATGCGTGTGCACAACAGCTTGCACATCACTCCGCGCCCTGTAAACCACCGCGTGCATGGGAGTCTCCAAAGAAACATTCAATTCTCCTCTGACCTTATTACCTTGCAAGTCTACAAGAACCAATTCTTCAGGCTTCAAGAATCCCATACGCGCGCCAGAAGGTTTTATCAGAAACGTGTCTGTACCGGGGATTTTTGCGCTCATGTTTCCGCTGGTTCCCCTCACTAATCCCTGCTCATACAGTTCTCTGCTAGCTTTCACTAGTCGCTCGCTGACTTCTTTAATGGTGTATATGCTCATTTCTCGTTTCCCACCTAATCGACTATCTGAACAAGTCCTTCTCTTTCGGTCTAGTAAGCTCAGTTGCCGACGTGTTTTCCACTGCCTGATACTTGTACCCTCTTATGATGGCGGCAGGTATTCCTTCGTCAGCTTGACCCATAACAAGCTCTGCTGCGGATGTCAATTCGTCAGCAATAGCTGTTTGTTTAATTCTCAGAACATATCCAAACAGGTCTTTTTCTCCGCGCCTGTCCCTTATCGGTTTGATTCCTGCAACGCCTATCGCGACGTTAATCTCCCCCATTCTAAAAGGGCGGCCATGAGTATCTGAAACAATCACGGCGACATCACAACCCGTAAAATCCCTTATTCTTTGCCTAATCTTCTGTGCTGATGCATTTGGGTCTTCAGGCAGTAACACTATGTTTCTTTTGCCTTCAACATTTGACCTGTCCACTCCTGCATTTGCGCAAACTATGCCGTTTTTGGTCTCCGTTATCAGACTGTTACGTCGCATACGAACGATTTCTTTTGTTTCCCTGAGAATTGCCTCAACCAAAGCGGGGTCCTTGTCGGTTTCCCGCGCTACTTCCTTAGCCCGTTCCGAAGGTACAACTTCGTCAAGGTTAACCACGTTTCCCTCAGCTTTCGAAACAGCAACATGAGTTATGACTACAACATCTTTTTCTTGTATAGGCGTATTCTGCTTTTCAGCCGCGTTGCAGATGAGTTCAGCTAAGTCGTCGCCTTCCGTTATTAAGGGCAAGTCTTCAACAGCAATTACTTCAACAGGATCCACCGTTTCAAACCTCCATTTCTTAGGCTTGAATGGCTAACTCTGCAATAAAACTTAAGTCTATCTACTGAATCAAGAAAACGCCTTATATCCATAAACGTTCTCTAATCTACTGACAAGTAATCTGACGGATGTTCCGAGAAGTTTTAAAAACCATATACGATTTATACATTTATTCATAAAAGTTACTTCTCCGAAAAGAGGGAACAGCTAAACTTGGGAATCGAGAATCTCAACCGCATTTTCAATCCTAAGCGAATCGCCGTCATAGGAGCAAGCGACAGAGACGATTCAATAGGCGCAAAAATCTTTAGCAACTTAACAGGAGCAGGCTACAAGGGTGAGGTTTTTCCCGTAAACCCTTTCAGGCGGACAGTTCAGGGAATAACCGCTTATCCCAGCGTCAGCAAAATCCCTTCCGAAATCGACCTCGCCGTTATAGCTACGCCAGCACACACGGTCCCGCAAGTCGCCGAAGAATGCGGAAAGGCTGGAGTCGCCGGGGTCATAATAATCTCCGCTGGGTTAAAAGAAACAGGTGACAACGGTGCGAGCCTAGAGAAGCAGCTTCTGGAACACCAAAAGAAGTACGGTATTCGCGTAATCGGACCTAACAGTTTAGGCGTGATCAGACCAAAAAGCAACCTCTACGCCACTTTCGCCGATAAGCAAGCAATCCCTGGCAAAATCGCGTTCATCTCCCAAAGCGCTGCCTTATGCGCTTCAGCTCTGGACTGGGCTTCGGAAGCGCAAGTTGGATTCAGCGCCGTGGTTTCCACAGGCTCAATTCTCGATGTAGATCTCGGAGACTTGATTGATTATTTCGGGATTGAGGCTCAGACCAGAAGCATTGTGCTCTATGTCGAATCCATAAAAGACGGTCGGAAATTTATGAGTGCAGCACGCTGTTCCGCCCGAACCAAACCTATCGTGCTGGTTAAGGCTGGGCGTTTCAAGGAAAGCATTGAAGCCGCCCTTTCCCACAGCGGTTCTTTGGGCGGAGAAGATTCCGTTTACAGCGCCGCGTTCAAACGTGCTGGTATTGTCCGTGTTGAGGCTATAAGAGACCTTTTTAACTGTGCAGAAGCGTTGGCAATGCAGCCAAACCCGACTGGCTCAAACCTGACAATAATTACCAACGCAGGAGGACCCGCGATAATGGCTACTGACCACCTCATTGCGAGAGATGGAAAACTCGCGGAGCTAAGTAATGAAACAGTTCAAGCCTTGAAGAGTGTTTTGCCCTCTTACTGTAGCATAGCAAATCCCATAGACATTTACGAAGAAGCTACCCCGAAAAGGTTCAAAAATGTGATGGAGCTGTGCCTGAAAGACCCCAATAGTAACGGCTTCCTTGTTATCTACACGCATCAGGGTGCCACAAAACCCGTTGATCTAGCAAACGTGATAGTGGAATTAGCAAAGCAAACTAGGAAACCTGTTATTACAGCTTTGATGAGCGAAGATGAGAGTTGCTGGAAAGCTCGCCGTATCCTCCAGAAAAATGGAATTCCATCATTCACTTCTCCTGAAGAGGCTGTTTCCACCTTCATGTACATGTACAATTACACTCAAAGCTTGGAGCTTCTGTATCAGACTCCTGAATCTCTACCAGTGGAGCACCCAGACTCAACCTTACTAAGGGGACTTCTACGGCAAGCTTTCCGTGAGGGACGAAAATTCCTCAGTTTACCTGAGTCAATGTGTTTTTTGGAAGCCTACAAGATACCAACTGTGAAGACGCTTGTGGCACGTACCCCTGAAGAAGCTATCGCGGCATCTTCCAAGATAGGTTACCCTGTAGTCCTGAAGGCTCTGTCTCCTCAGGTTTCGCACAAATCCAAAATCGGTGGTGTCATATTGAACGTTTGTTCTAAGTGGGAAACAAAATCCTTGTTCGGAGAGATAGCTGACAGGGTCAAAAACTACAATAACACCGTTGAGTTCCAAGGCGTTACTATTCAGCCTATGATACGCGAAAAAGGTTATGAGCTGATTGTAGGCTCTAAAAAAGACGACCAGTTTGGTTCCACAATCATCTTCGGGACGGGTGGAGCTGCCGCTGAATTGTTTAAAGATGTTTGTATTGGTTTTCCACCGCTGAACCAGACACTTGCAAGACGGCTAATAGAAGACACCGCCATTTACAAACACGCGTCATCGTCTGGTCGTCCTTTGAACGTCGCCCTTATCGAGGAGATTCTGGTGAAATTCTCGCAGCTCGTTACAGATTTTCCAGAGATAAAAGAGATTGACATAAACCCTTTGATTGTCAACGAAGATAATGCCGTGGCGGTTGACGCTCGCATAATAATAGATTGGGGTAGAATGATGCGGGAAGTTGCTGACCACCAAGACAAAAGCCTAATCGCTTCTTACCCGAAAAAGTACGTTGCTGCTAGGAGACTTAAAAGCGGGACTAAAGTGCTGCTTCACCCAGTGAAAGCTGAAGACGAAAAGCGTTTCAACGAGTTTTTGAAGTCTCTTTCTCCAGAAAGTATGCACTTCAGGTTTTTCGAGATAATAAAAGAGATGTCCCATGAAATGTTGACGCGGTACTGTAATCTAGATTACGACCGCGAAATCGCCGTTGTAGCAGAGCTTAACGATGTCAACAAGCCAATAATCGGTGCCGTGCGGTTAATTCTCGACCCCGGCGGCAAAAGCGGCGAGTTTGCTGTTTTAGTTGGTGATGAATTGCAAGGTCTCGGTCTAGGCTCTAAGCTTATGGACTTGCTTGTTGAAATCGGGAAAGATATGCGTGTGGATAAAATCTACGGTTACGTTAGCGCTAACAACTACAAAATGCTCCAGTTATGTAAGAAAAAAGGATTTAAGGTGGAAACCTTTGATGAAGAGACGACTAGAACGTCTCTGTTTCTGCAGTGATTAAGCCGTTTAGCTTCTGAACTTCTGCAGTTTCTGCAGCATCTCTTTGTCGCCTTCAGCGTCTCCGGCGCATGTTGCAATTATGCCGTCAACGAGACCATCCAGCTTTGCAGCGGTTTCTTCAACCTTATCCATTGTTGTGGTTGCTGGCCAGCCAATCATTTCCATTGTTTTCTTGTTTTTGTCTGTGGCTACTAGGAAGTATGCGAAGATTGGTTTGTTTAGTTTCTTGCATTCTTTTGCTACTGCTTCAAGCATTGGGAATGTTTTATCTTCAAGTCTCATGAAGTAGACAAAGTCCCAGTCGCCTCTTACGCGTTCAATGTTGTCTTCCACAGATCGCCTGGATGTTAATAAGCATCCTAGTTTTAGGTTCTTGAGTTTTATGTTTGTTCGGAGAAACTCTCGGGCGCCCTCAGATGACTTTAATTCTTTGATGGGTTCACCAAAACGGGGTTTATCACCCATTGTGACGATTAACCCATCGAGTCCGATGACGTCTGAGGCTAACGCTAAACCGCCCACTTCAACTGAACCTTTGTAGTGGAGAATGAATATGGGTACAACATATTTGTCTGGGTATTTGTGTTTGAGTATGCAGCTTACAACTACACCGCTTGGTGCAGGGAAACCGGCAGCGCTGTCAGTGACGTTCCATCCA
>JAFGLT010000072.1 GCA_016927895.1 Candidatus Bathyarchaeota archaeon
TCACGGAGAAGCTGTAACGCTTGTTCCCTGGATGGAAGCGTTTCACTCACCCAGTTCCTTTCTCAACTGTTCAACTTTCGCCGATAATTTTTCAACAAATTTTCCGTTTTCACAATGCATCAAAGGTTTGCCGCAGTTGGGACAATTAAAAACCAGTTCCACCGCTTCTTCAAACGGGATTCGTTTGCATCCCGGTGTGTTGCAACAGTAAAAATCATGGTTCTTCTCGTATTGTAGCCTGATATCCAGTTTCTCAAGGACCCTGCGTTTCTGGCTTAGAATGAAACCTTCAAGCTGAGTTGGCTGAAGTTTCCAGTGGAATATGAACCATCCCGTTTTGGGGTCGCGGGTTCTTCTTAAACTAACGAGTGAATGATCGTAAAGCTTGTAGAGGATTCTGCGAACTATATTCAACCGTATACCTGTGTTGTTGGCGATTTCGTCGTCTGTTATTTCATCTACATTTTTAATAAACTCAATCAGCTTTCCCGCTTCTTCCTCACCCATAGCCGTTGCAACTTTCATTAATGTTGCATCATCAATAGTTGATAACATGCTCTGCTTTCCTTTCCCTAGAAATAACCGTGATGCTACAATAAAACTCTTCTTCAAATTTCATCAAAAATCAACATTCAACTATCGTTTTCTTGCCTCTTTCCTGAGGCACCACCTTTATCTTCGCTTCTTTAAAACCCTTGGCTAATTCTTTTCCTCCAAAGAACCTGTCCAAAAAGACAGCAAGAGCTGCACACTCCGAGTGCGGTTGATTCCCGACTGCCACGTTGAAGTCCGAAACTTCATCTGAAAAGAAATCTCCAGGCACTTTCTGGCTTCCAACTAACACCAACAAATCTTTTCCCGACTGACGAATTTTATCTAGAACAGGGCTCGTTTGCACGTTCTCGCCGTAAACTGTTAAGTGAACCACGATTCCGCCTTTAGCCTTCCAGTCTCTCACGGCGCTTTTCCATTTTTTGCCCATTTCGAAAAAGAATTTCCCGCCCCAGTTTTCTGTAACCTTCTCCACTGTTTCTTTAAGTTTCTTGTCTTCAATATCGGAAAGCAGGAATCCTGAAGCGCCTAATGCTCGCGCTGTTAAGGCAACATGGCTTGTAAGCCGGGCATCCCTTTTTGGACGGTGACCCCACCTCAACACAACTATTTCCTGCGTCTTTTCTTTTCTATTGGTTTTTGGGTTTTGTTCCAAATTTTCCATCGAGTTCTTCAACCCGTTTTCTTACTTTTTCAGCGAATAAAGGGTTTGCCTCAAAAACGACTTGCACAGAGTCGCTCATGAACTTTGCTTCCTTCACATCTGCGCTCTCGTGAACCCAAGACATGAAAGGCATGGTTTCTTCGGTCAACGGAACAGAGAATGACGCTTGAATGTAATCTTCAAGTTTCTTCAATATTTCCTGTTTCAGTCGTTCAAGGTTTATCCGATACAGTGCAGATATGAGAATCGGGTTTTTAGTCTTCGTTTTTAATTCTTCAAGCTTCTGCTTCGTTTCTGCCTCACTCAACAGGTCAATTTTGTTCAGCACGGTTATAACTGGTATGCCTAATGCACCTATGTGCTCCATTGTCTCCAAGCATATGCTGTTTTTCTTCTCGATTTTCTCTAGGGGCTCGCTGAGGTCCAGCACCAGCAGTATAAGGTCAGAGTAGATGGTTTCTTCAAGAGTTGACTGGAAAGCTTCTATCAACGTTAAGGGCAATCGGTCTATGAAGCCAACGGTGTCTGTTAAAAGAAACTGTCTTTTCGAGATTTCCATAAGCCGCGTCTTGGTTGAAAGCGTCGTAAACAACGCTTTGTCCACCCGGGTCGTTTCTTCTGTTAAAGCGTTAAACAATGAACTTTTCCCGGCGCTCGTGTATCCTGCTAAAGAAATGGATAGAAAGCCCAGTTCAGCTCGTCTTTCGCGGTGCAACAGTCGTTTCTCCCGGATTTTCTTGAGCTTCCCTCGGATAGTTTGAATCTGCCTGTTTACAGCGTCGTAGTAAACGTCTGCTTCGTAGGCTCCGAGCCCCATAAATCCGGGTTGCTCTTTCAGCTTTGTCAGTCTCACGCGTTCTTTAGCGTGAGCAAGTTCATACCTGAGCGTCGCAAGCTGAATCTGCAGTTTAGCCTCCGTGGTTGTGGCTCTTCTCGTGAAAATTTCAAGGATCAGCTTGAACCGGTCAATGGCTTCTACGCGTGTGACTTTTGCCAGATTGTAGGATTGAATAGACTTCAGTGGATTGTCGAAGAGAATTTTTTCCGCGCCCGTTTCCTTTACAAGCGCAGCCAGTTCTTCTACTTTTCCAGCGCCTATCTGATAGCGTGCATCAGCCGTTCTGAGTTGCTCTACTTTTGCGACAACAGTGTATCCGGCGGCTTCCGCGAGGTTTTTAAGTTCTTCTAAACTTGATGGCTCATGGCTTAGTCGCCTTTGAACTATGATTGCTTTCGTTCTTCGTTTTCCTCCTCGCCTCTCTTGTTCAGCTGTATCAGGTCGCCTAAAGTTGTTCCCCGATTTGGCGATTTAGGAAAACCCTGTGAGATTTTTTCCTCCTTTATTGGAACAAGCAACTTGATTTTTAAAACGTGCTCAAGCTTCGTGACAAGCTGGTTGTTGGGCGTCATTTTTCCGGTCTCAAGTTTGCTTAAAAGAGAGGCCTTCTCGTTTATTTTCTTACCGAGTTCCTCATGGGAAAGGCCCAGCTTTTCTCGCGCCTGCCGAATCTTTGAATCATAGCGTTCCACTATTTCTTGAGTGGTGTCCACTTTAGCCTGTGTGGGCTTCTTTCTCTGAACAAACGGCACAGGCGTCAAAGGTTTCTTGGGAACTCTCTGCTCGTCTTCTTCTTGGATTATTCTTCCATGTTTTGAACATTCAATGCATACTGTTAGCTTGGCACCTTCAATTAAGGCTCTGATTGGAGCACCGTGGATTTTGCGTCCGCAAACTTCGCATCGCAACGATTTTTCACCCAGTTGTCTTTATTATACGGTAGTGTTTATAGTTGTCGAATCGAAAATGAAGGAACACTGGTGAAAAAACGTGGAAAACGCGTTACGTCGCGTCAGAAGTACAGCAGACTACCAATTCGGAAAGGGCGTAGGTGTCAAGCTGTTTCCAGAAAACGTGGACATTCAGTACTCAAAAGCTACTGGACGGATACGTTACGTGCACCTAAACGGTGAAAGACTGGCAACTCTTCGTCCCACTGATGGCTTGCTTTCCCTAAGCATCACTGCCGCTCAGATTGTAGCTGAAAATCGCGGTTCCGCTAAATGCTTCGTCACCGTTCAAAACGACGTTTCCGAGTTCATTGCTGACGGTGGTGACGTTTTTGCAGTGCACGTTGTAGCGGTTGGTGATGAAGTGCGTGCTAAAGACGAGGTTATACTCCTCGACGAGGGCCATCACGTTTTAGCGGTTGGACGAGCTTTGCTTTCCGCCTCTGAGATGAAGGCTTTCAGAACTGGCGTCGCCGTCAAGGTTAGGCGTGGATGCGCGAAGGAAAGTTAAGTATATGAATCCCTATTGCAGAATAGTTGGTGGAAGCGATCTGTTATGCATAGACGCGTGAATCCTCGAGAACAAAGGCGCATGATGCAGCGCATGGGTATGAACATGGACTCTGTTCCTGATGTTGAGCAAGTCATCATAAAAACTGGCAGCAAGGATATAACAATTGAGCAGCCTGAAGTAGCGATTCTTGAAATGCAGGGGCAAAAAATCTTTCAGGTTATCGGCGGAAAAGTAACGGAGAAGGCTCCTGAACGCGCCGTTCCCAATGCTTCTGTTGTCTCTATGTCTGAAGCAGATGTGCAGCTTGTAGCTGACCAAACGGGCAAAAGCGTGGATGAAGCAAGAAACGCCTTGGAAGAATGCGGAGGCGACCTTGCAAAGGCTATACTGCTGCTCCAGTCATGAATCGACGATAATCAATTGTTAGCGTCTGTGTATCCTCTAATGTTGCACTTAGCGGTTGCAGTAGGAAAAAGCCGAATTACATATCTGTTTTTTTAGATTGAAGTTGCAGCCGAGAGCAAGCTGCTGGACCCTGTTTTTGTTTAAGTAGGCTAATCAGATTTTTTGGAACCGTTTAGCGCTAAGAGTTGTTTGAGGTCTTTTTTCATCAGGTTTATCCAGCCTTGTTCAAAATGGAAAGAAGCGTTATCGCTGATTATTCTGATTCTGCAGTCTCCTTTGCAGTCTGATTCTTTTTCGGGAATTTTTCCGCATTTCTCTTTACATAAATCGTTTACGTACTGGTTTATTCTGAGGTACAGCCTTTCCGGTTTGAACGTTGGCATATATCCTTCTGAGATTCTTTGGATGTCGTTTTGCATTAATTCGTGTTTTGCGGCGTCTGTGAACCTTTTGCCGAAGAGAACGCCTTTATCGTAGTCTTCTTTTTCCATGGCTTCCAGCATTTTCCGGACGGTGTCTATTCCAACATATCCCGATTTTGATTTTGATTCTACTATTCTTAACAGAACTTTCTCGTTTGATGCCGTGTCAAGGGCGGTGATGTCTATTCCTTCATCCCATTTTTCCCTATCTTCACAACTATAGTTCCGCATAGCCATGAATAATTCGGCTTCGTCTTTAATGCTGACGTTAATTCCTCCTTTTTTATGAAATTTAGTAGACGACAAATCTTTACAAAACCTAGTTATCGCCTAATAACCTAAAATTTTCACTCAATAACTCTATATATATTCTCATAACAGTTAATATATCCTTCTATAAACAATGCTGAAAAAGAGTTAATTTGATTCAAAAATCAGCCCTAACGTAAACGGTTGAACGGATTAAAATTGCCGTAGACTTTTTATTTACTTTCTCCACGCGTTTTCGCTTTTTAGTGTGCAAACCTTTAAATCAGGTGGCAAGTTATACCAGCATCAATAATTGAAAATTTCTATTTTCAATTTTTAATCATAGGAATGAGAGGTGATTTTACACGTCCGAAAAAAAGCTGTTTGAAATTACTTGCGATGAATGCGGCAAAAACGCCACAGTGCCTTTTAAGCCTAAAGAAGGCAAGCCTGTTTATTGTAGCGCATGTTTCTCGAAGCGCGTCTCAGAGAAACGGGAGCGTTCCAAGTTGAGCTTCACTTTTGACTCGAAAAACGCGTGGGCAAGGCGAGACCGCGGTTTCAAAGGAAGAAAAGAACAAGACCCAGCTAGCATTTTTGAAAGGTACTAGTCTGTAAAAGTGAGGGAAGTAACATCTTGCAACGCCATCACAGAAAAAGTGTTTGCAAGTTCAGTTATTTCTATATATCAGTTATTCTATTACGTGTTCTTTAGGGGCTCGGATGGAAAACCAAACTTTTGATGTCGCAGTGGTAGGTCATTTCGCTATAGATACTATTCGTTTGCCGAGCCGTCCCAAGCCTTTCGTTGGTTTGGGTGGTTCCGTAACGTACGTTTCTTTTGTGACGAAACGTTTGGAAGGAACTGTTTCAGTGATTTCCAAGGTTGGCAGGGATTTCCCAGAGGCTTACATGTGGCTGCTTCGGGAAGAAGGCATAGACGTTTCCAACGTCGTTAAACTCGAGAAAGAGGGGACAACACGTTTTGACTTGGAATACAGCAAAGACCTGTCAGAAAGGACCCTTAAGCTGGAAAGCAAGGCAGCCCCAATCAGCTTGAGTAACTTGCCAAAGTCTCTGCAAGCCAAAGCTGTCCATATCGCACCTATCGCAGGGGAAGTTTCATATGAAGTCGTTGAGCGATTGAAGGGGTGCGCGGAAGTTTTGTCCCTTGACCCTCAAGGTTTACTTCGGCGCTTTGACAAGAAAACGGGAAAAGTCTCCTCTAGTTCTTCATTTGACAAACGCCTTTTCAGTCTAGTCAACATTTACAAGTCCTCGCTGGAGGAAATCACCGCGCTCACTAGCGAATCTGATATAGACGCGGCGATAAAAGCCATCCACGACTTTGGAGTTAAAACAGTCATCGTCACTTTAGGCTCTCAAGGCGCTGTGCTTTCTGTTGAGAAAACGGTTTACAATATCCCCCCGTGCAGCTCCAGAGTGTATGTTGATCCTACTGGCGCTGGGGATGCTTTCATGGGTGGATTTTTAACTGAGTATATCCGCCAGAAGGACTCTTTTTGGTGTGCTTGCGTGGGCGCCGCTGCTGCGTCGCTGGTTATTGAAGGCATTGGACCTACTTTTTTCGGGGAAAAAGAAGAGATTTATCAGAGGGCGCGTTCTGTCTATGAAAAAGAAATAAAGCCATGACGCATATTGTACTGCGTAAAACTGTGTGAGGGCATGAACCTTTGGGACGCATAGGTAAAGGAGTCAACTGCAGCGTGTCCGGTTGCAACAGGGAGGCTATCCGTTCACTGTCAACTGGAAAAGCCAAGTCTGCCGGGTTAAACGTTGGCAGCAACGAGAAACGTGTTTACGTTTGCAAAGAACACTACAAGGAATTTAAGAAGAAAACTAAAAAAGACAAGACTATTGATAAGTGGCGTTACAGCACTTAAGAAGAGTGATACACCATGCGAATACTGCAGTTGCATTCTAACTATATTGTTTACAAGCCGGTTAAGAAGGAAATCAGCATAGCTGAGGAAGCAGCAAAAGAAGAGAACCGCGTCGAAGAAGTCGTGGTCTTGTTCACCGCCATCGAGGCAGGCGACAACTCAGCCATGGCAAAACAAGCCATAGACGACGTGCATGCGTTCCTTCAAAACCTCAAAGTAAACCGTATCTTACTTTACCCTTTCGCACACTTGAGCAGCAACCTGTCAAAGCCTTCCGAAGCGCTGAAACTCATAAAAGAAATGGAAGCACACGCAAAACAAAAAGGCATCGAGACTTACCGTGCTCCCTTCGGCTGGACCAAACAGTTCACCCTTTCTATAAAGGGACATCCGTTGGCAGAGCAGTCACGCTCTTACGTAGCCGAAGCTGGAAAAACGAAAGTGCAACAAGAAGTTAAAGAAGAGGAACCTGTTTCTGCAGCGTTGAAAGCCGAGGACACGCTCAAATCTTACTGGCATATTCTTGAAACTGACGGTTCGCTGGTGCCGATTGAAGAATTCAATTTCAAAGGGCACACAAACCTGAAAAAGTTCTCTCAGTACGAGATAAAAAAAGCCCGTGCAGTCACGCAGATGCCACCTCATGTGCCCTTGATGAAGAGACTGGAAATTGCAGATTACGAGCCTGGAAGCGACCCAGGCAACCTCCGTTGGTACCCGAAAGGGCGCTTGATTAAGTCTTTGCTGGAGCAATTCGTAACCGCTGAGATGATTGGTTATGGGGCGATGGAAGTTGAAACTCCAGTTATGTACGATTTTAATCATCCAAGCTTATCTGACTACCTGAACCGTTTTCCCGCGCGCCAGTACCTGTTACAAAGTGAAGACAAAGACCTTTTCCTCAGGTTCGCCGCGTGTTTCGGGCAGTTCTTGATGGTGCATGACGCCCAGTTCTCGTACAAGCAGATGCCTCTGAAACTTTACGAGTTAACCCGCTACAGTTTCAGGCGTGAAAAAAGCGGTGAAGTCTGCGGCTTAAGGCGTCTGCGCGCGTTCACCATGCCTGACTGCCACGCTTTCTGCACCGATTTGGAACAGGCAAAACAGGAATTCAAAACGCGCTTTAACCTGTGCATAAGCGTCTTGGGTAACATTGGCTTGTCAAAGGACGATTACGAAATAGCATTGCGGTTCACGAAGGACTTCTACGAAGAAAACAAAGAGTTCATCGCAGAATTGGCGGAAATCTACGGTAAACCTCTCTTGGCTGAAGTTTGGAAGGAACGATTTTTCTATTTCAGGCTGAAATGGGACGCCAACTTCGTAGATAATCAAGATAAAGCAGCGGCGTTGTCCACTGACCAGATAGATGTTGAAAACGCGAAAAGATACGATATAACATATGTTAATGAGAAAGGCGAAAAACTGAATCCTCTGATTCTGCACTGCTCTCCAAGCGGCGCTATTGAGAGATGTGTTTATGCTTTGCTGGAAAAAGCTTACAAAACGCAGCAGAAAGGTGAGTTACCAATGCTTCCTTTGTGGCTTTCGCCTACTCAGGTGCGGTTGATACCTATTTCTGATGGTTTCACAGAGAAAGTTGAGGAAATCGCTAAGAAGATGGCTGCTAAGTGTATACGTGTGGATATTGATGACCGTTCTGCTACTTTACAGAAGAGAATTCGAGAGGCGGAGATGGAGTGGGTTCCCTACGTCATAGTTGTGGGGCAGAGGGAGCTTGAGTCGGGGGTTCTTTCAGTTAGAGACCGTGAGGCCCACGGGAAGGTGCAAAAGATGAAGCTGGATGAGTTGATGGCTACAGTTGCCAGTAAACTTGAGGGCAAGCCTTTCAAGACTCTTCCTCTGCCGTTGTACCTTTCTAAAAGGCCACAGTTTTACGGCTGATATACGAAGCATATAGAACACTGCCAAAAAATATATCAAATCATAGCCCAATAAGAAACGTTAACACATGAGGGAACCCTATGGGAAAAGAACTGCAGGTTTACATAGATGGAGTTTACTACCCAAAATCACAGGCTACCGTTTCAGTTTACGACCACGGTCTCCTGTATGGTGACGGTGTTTTCGAGGGAATACGTGCCTACAACGGAATAGTCTTCAAACTTGAAGAGCATATAAGCAGGCTTTATCGTTCTGCGCACGCATTAATATTGAAGATACCCTTAACAGAAGACGAGATGACGCAGGCAGTGGTGGAAACCCTGCGGAAAAACAGCTTACGAGACGCCTACATCCGATTGGTAGTAACCCGAGGCGTAGGCGACCTTGGATTGGACCCGCGTAAGTGTCCCAAGCCATCAGTTATCATAATAACCGACACCATTTCCATAATGTCCAGTGAAGCTAAAGAAAAAGGTATTTCCACCGTTATCACATGGGTTAGACGACACCCTGTGGACACGACGACGCATGAGATAAAATCATTGAACTACCTTAACAGCGTATTAGCCAAGATGGAAGCCACCGCGTATGGCGCTGACGAAGCCATAGGCCTAGACAAAACAGGTTTAATATCAGAGGGCGTGGGCGAAAACCTGTTCATAGTCAAGGAAAGTAAAGTCTTCACTCCACCAAGCAGCACCGGCGCGTTAGCAGGCATCACAGCCAAGCTTGCGATAGAATTTGCCAAAAACTTGGGATATGACGTCGCTGAAGCCAATATAACGCCTTTCCAGCTGTTTACCGCCGACGAAGTGTTTTTCACTGGAACAGCCGCGGAAGTTGTGCCCATCAGGGAAGTAAACAAGCGGCAAATAGGCAATGGTAAACCCGGGCCTGTCACAAAGAAGTTAATGGCGGCTTTCGAAAAGGCAACTGCTGACCCCGCGTTCGGGGTGTCAATCTACCCGTAAAGTCTAGGCGTAAAGCCGTCTTCGCGTCTACTTCTTTTTCATGAAACGCTCTAGTTCGTTGAATGCTTGTTCCAACGTTTCTATCGGCGGAAGGAACACTCCTCTGACGTGTCCGGCGCCGTAAATGGGGTCGAATCCTGAACCATGCACCAAAAGCACCCCTGTTTCTTTCAGAAGTTCCACAGCGAACTCCATGTCTGTCTTCCACTTTGATTTTATATCGTTGATTTTGGGGAAAACGTAGAACGCGCCTTCAGGTTTTGCGCAGCTTACCCCTTCAATTTCGTTTAGTCTCTTCCACGCGTAATCTCTCCTAACCCTCAGTTTCTCCACTAAGGCTTTCACGTGGTCTTGTGGGCCTCTCAGTGCAGCTATCCCCGCCATCTGGATTGGGGTGCTGGCGCAGATTCTTATGCGCTGCTCCTTTTCTACGGTTTTCTGCAACTCCTGCAGTTCGCTTTTTGGCTCGTGGAAGTACATGTATCCCAGTCTCCACCCAGTCATCAGGTACACTTTGGAGAATCCGTTTAATCCCACTACGGGCAAGTCTTTGGCTAAATGGGCTGTGCTGGCGTAGTCTCCAACGTATCTTATTTGGTCGTAAATTTCATCTGATAGAACAAGTAAGTCGTGTTCTCCTGCTACGTCCAGCATTTGTTTGACCATTTTCCTTCTGTAAAGTGCGCCTGAGGGATTGTTTGGGTTGATTATTACGATGGCGCGTGTTTTTTCTGTGATTTTGCCTCTTAAGTCGTCAATGTTCGGCTGCCAGTTTTCTTCTTCAACGGTTTCGTACGTGATTGCGGTTCCATTGTACGCCTTAGTGTAAGATATGTATGGTGAATAGGCGGGTCCTGGAACAAGGATTTCGTCTCCCTTTTCTATTAGCGCGGCTATCAACATTTGGATGCCTTCGGAGACGCCGGAGGTGATTAACACGTTTTCCGCCGGTACGTCAACATCGTTGACTCGTTTTTCTTTTTCAGCTATGGCTTGTCTTAGTTCCGGGACGCCTTCTGAGGGTGAGTAAAAGTTTTCTCCAGATTGAACTGCATTAACCAGTGCTTGCTTAATGTGTTCGGGTGTAGGAAAGTCAAAGGCTACAGGGTCTCCTATGTTTAGGTAAAAAATCTTTTTTCCCGTTTTCGTAATTGGGCCTGCGTTGACTATGACGTCGCGTATGGCATACTCAATAGCCTTCGCTCGTTCAGCAACTTTTACTTTCACCACTGTAAAGCCTCTGTGTTAATGCACAGTTGCGCAGTTCAAAGACATAAATCTTGCTAAGAATTGATACATTATAGCTAAAATTATGTGACTAATGCGTCTTTCAGTGAATCTTGAATCGTAATTGTTCAGTAACCTTTTAGTTCCACGATGCTATAAGAATATGTATACGTGTAAGGTCTGGTGAACATGAGTGTTTGGTTGGACTGGTAACTTTCTTAAAGTTGATTTAACCCGTAACAAGGCAGTTGCAGAACCGTACGACTCACTATTAGCTTTAAGTTACATCGGCGGCAGAGGCTTCGCAGCAAAAATCCTCTGGGATCAGCTATCTCCCGGCATTAATCCTTTATCACCTGAAAACAAACTTGTTTTTGCTGCTGGACCCTTAACCGGGTTAGGTGTGCCGAACAGTGGAAAATTAGTTGTAGCCGCCAAGAGCCCTCTGACAGGTGGATACGGCGACGGTAACTTGGGGACTTCTGCTGGAATTCAAATGCGCCAAGCTGGTTACGACGCCGTCATCATAGAGGGCAAAGCGGAAACGCCTGTTGTTCTCCACATTAAAAACAAGGTCGCTGAGTTTATAGACGCTGCAGACTTCTGGGGTTTAACCACGTTTGACACTGAAGCTCACTTAAAAGCCATATACGGGAGTAGTGCAGGCGTAGTCTCTATTGGCCCAGCAGGCGAGAACCTCGTAAAGTTCGCGATAGTTATTTCTCAAAATGGACGCGCTGGCGGAAGAGCCGGCATGGGAGCTGTAATGGGCTCCAAGAACTTGAAGGCTATAGTTTTCGAGGGCTACAATGATATCCCTGTTGCCTACCCACAGGACCTGAAGGAACTAAACGCCGCTGGTTACCGAGAAATCATGACAAAGCCCAGTTATGCTTTTTGGAAGAAACAGGGAACAATGTCTACGGTAGAGTGGTGCCAAGAAAACAGTACGCTGCCCACCTTCAATTTCAGTGAAGGCGTTTTCGAAAAAGCCGACAAGATCGGCGGGTTTGCCATGGAAAAAATCAAAGTCGGCAACCGCGGCTGCCCAAACTGTAACATGACGTGCGGTAACGTGGTTAAAGACTCTAACAGGGGTGAATCTGAAATTGACTACGAAAACGTTACAATGTTGGGTTCAAACATTGGACTGGGCAATCTGAGGCAAGTTGCGGCTTTAAACCGTCTCGCAGATGAACTTGGTTTAGACACAATTTCGCTTGGTAACGTGATAGGCTTCGCTATAGAAACCTCAGAGAAAAGGCGAATTACTGAAAAGCTCGATTGGGGAAAATACACCGAAACTAGGGACCTGATTAAAGACATAGCTTACAGGCAAGGGTTCGGAAGCCTTCTCGCTGAAGGTGTAAGAACTGCTGCAGCTAAAATAGGTCACGGATCACCCGAATGGGCTATGCACATTAAGGGTTTGGAAGTTTCTGCTTACGACTGCCATGCTGCACCTGCTATGGCGTTGGCTTATGCTACAAGCTCGGTTGGTGCCCACCACAAGGAAGCGTGGATTATCGCCTGGGAAGTCAAGTTTGGACGCAAAGGCTACACTGAAGAGAAAATTAACAAAATCATAGAGATGCAGCGCATTCGCGGTGGCATTTTCGAATTTCTCTCCATCTGCCGCTTCCCCAATACTTCACTTGGTTTCGAACTTGAATGGTACACAAAGTACCTTCTGGCAGCAACAGGCAAGGAAATGCCTTTTAACGCATTAATGTACGCTGCTGATAAAACATTGAACTTGATTCGTGCCTTTTGGATACGCGAGTACGGAAACAACTGGACAAGGGAAATGGAGCTTCCACCTATGAAGTGGTTTAAGGCGCCTCTAACCGAGGGACCGTTGAAAGGTGCCATGCTTGATTTTGTGAAATTCGATGGGATGCTGAAGACGTATTACGGGAAGAGAGGCTGGGACGAAAGAGGCATACCTAAGAGGTCAACGCTGCAAAAACTCAGTTTGCCTGACGTAGCTAAGCAACTTGAAAAATACGTGACGCTGTCCGATTAGACATCACGCGTTTAGTATGATTTGGCGAAGTACACCATTTCGCCGTTTTTCTCTCCACAGTAAACACAGTTGCCTACTGCTTTCTCTTTTTCGAAAGGTTTCAGCCTGATTGTTGCTCCGGTTTCTTCTTTGATTTTTTCTTCGCATTTCGCGTTGCCGCACCACGCCGTTTTGATGAATCCGCCTTTGTTTTTAAGCGCTTTCTGGAACTCGTCGTAGTTCTGTGCAGTCGTTGTTTTTTCTTCTAACACTGTTTTAGCTTTATCGTAAAGGTTGTTTTGGATTTCTTCAAGAAGATTTTCAGTGGCTTGTACAGCCTCGGTCATTTTGGCAGTGGTTTTCTGGTAGGTGTCGCGTCTCGCCAAGGTTACCTGTTCCTTTTTGAGGTCTCGAGGACCAATCTCTATCCGAACGGGCACGCCTTTCAGTTCCCATTCGTTGAATTTCCATCCAGGTGTGTACTCTGTGCGGTCGTCTAAGATGGTTTCAATGCCTTTCGCTTTGAGTTTTTCCAGAATTTCTTTGGCCTTCGTCAGTATTGCCTCGGAGTCCACGGCTTTGTAGGTTATGGGAACTATGACTACTTGGACTGGAGCGACTTTAGGCGGCATAACTAATCCCCTGTCGTCTCCGTGAACCATGACCAACGCGCCTATCAGCCGGGTGGATATGCCCCATGAAGTTTGCCAAACTTTGTGTTCCTTTTCGTCTTCTCCGATGAATTTGATGTCAAAAACTTGGGCGAAGTTTTGGCCAAGGTTGTGGCTTGTTCCCATCTGCAGCGCTTTCCCGTCGGGCATAATAGCCTCCAACGTTGTTGTGTAGAGGGCTCCAGCGAACTTTTCGCTGTCAGTTTTCACTCCTACAAGAACTGGAATAGCTAAGTAGTTCTCCATAACATCCCTGTACTCGCCGAGGATGTCCATGACTTCTTTTTCGGCTTCCTGGCTTGTCACATGAGCAGTGTGCCCTTCCTGCCACAGAAACTCTCTGGTTCTCAGAAACGGTTTAGTGGCTTTGGTTTCCCACCTAACGATATTGCACCACTGGTTGATTTTGATGGGCAAGTCACGCCAACTTCTAATCCACTTCGCGAAAGTAGCATAAATAATCGTCTCGGACGTTGGCCTGATCGCAAGTTTCTCCTCCAGTTTGGTGCTTCCGCCTTCTGTTACCCAAGCAACCTCTGGAACAAACCCCTCAAAATGCTCCGCCTCTTTTTTCAGAAAACTTTCAGGGATAAACATGGGGAAATACACGTTTCTGTGACCAGTTTCCTTTATCTTCCGGTTGAAAACTTCCTGAATTTTCTCCCATACAGCATAAGACTGCTCTCTGAGAATCATACACCCTTTAATCGGAGCGTACTCTGCCATTCCAGACTTCATAACAACCTCAGTATACCACTCTGAGAAGTTGTCACTTTTCTTCACTGTTACTCCAATGTCCGACATAGCTTTCCTCTCCTTCTGTTTCACGCTGGCTAAATATAACCATAACGCAGAACCTGAGCCACCAAAATCTAAAAATAACGCTAATAACGCGGAGTGCAAGGAACATCCCCTCATATTTAGAGCCTATTAGGATCCTAATATCAGTTGTATGCAGAAAACGAGGATGGGTATCTCTGTAGAGCGATTTGGTTGGGATCTTGATCATAAATGAAGTATCATGAGTCTTTTTGGATACGCTTTAAAGTTTATATAGGAATAAAACTTTGTTTCAACACGCTCAAAGTGATTTAGGAGGATTCTAGTTGAGTGAAATTCAGTTACGTGTAGGGGATGCACGCCAGAGAGATGTTGGGCGGGGCATCGCTCGTATAGACCAGCGGACAATGCAGAAGTTAGGCATAAGCGCTGGTGATGTTATAGAGATAATTAACAAGCGAACAACCAGTGCTATAGCGTGGCCAGCTTACAGTGAAGACCAAAACAGGGACATCATACGGATTGATGGTTTTACCCGTAAAAATGCGGGTGCTGCCATAAACGAGTACGTAGTAATTAAACCCGCTAAAGTTAAAACCGCGCTGGCCATAACGCTTGCGCCAGTAGACATGCGGCTGAACGTTGACGAGGACTTCACCAACTTCGTCAGGAACAGGCTCATGGAACGCACGCTCGTGGAAGGCGACACAACCTTGGTAATGATGCTTGGGCACGCCATACCTTTCACTGTTACGAAAACTCGTCCCCACGGAATAATAAAAGTCACAGCTGAAACAAGGCTCACTATCCTAAACGAGCCTGCGCCAGAGACCAAGGGGCTGCCGAGAACAACATACGAAGACATCGGCGGACTGCACGAGGAGATTCAGCGTGTTAGAGAAATGGTAGAACTGCCCCTTAGACACCCAGAGCTGTTCCAAAGGCTTGGAATAGAACCGCCAAAAGGCGTTTTGCTCCACGGTCCACCAGGCTGCGGCAAGACCCTGCTGGCTCGTGCAGTAGCAAACGAGTCAGAGGCGAACTTTTACTCGATAAACGGTCCGGAAATCATGAGTAAATTCTATGGAGAATCCGAAGCGAGACTCCGCGAGATATTCCAGCAAGCTCAACAGAACGCTCCAAGTATAATCTTCGTTGACGAGTTAGACGCTATAGCTCCTAAACGTGAAGAGGTTACAGGCGAAGTTGAAAGAAGAGTTGTCGCTCAACTGCTTGCGTTAATGGATGGCTTATCTGGAAGAGGTAACGTCATAGTTATCGGTGCAACTAACCGCCCAGGCGCACTTGATCCAGCACTGCGTAGACCCGGAAGGTTCGACAGGGAAATCGAGATAGGTGTTCCAGACAAGCAGGGAAGACACGAAGTTCTTCAAATTCACACCCGTGGTATGCCTCTCCACGGCATCGAAAAACCTGAAGGAGAGAAATCAGGCGACGATGTTGACCTCAAAAAACTTGCGGAAATGACACACGGGTACACAGGCGCAGACCTATCTGCCCTCGGCAGGGAAACCGCCATGAAAGCGCTCCGCAGGTATCTGCCCCAGATAAATCTGGAAGAGGAACGCATACCGCCTGAAGTGCTTGAAAAAATGGAAGTTAAAATGGATGACTTCGTTAACGCTTACAAGGAAGTCACGCCGACAGCCATGCGGGAAGTTTACATTGAAATCGCCTCTGTCAACTGGAGCGAAATCGGAGGACTAAACGAAGTCAAACAGCACCTGAAGGAAGCTGTCGAGTGGCCGCTGAAAAACCCTGAAATCTTCAGCAGGCTTGGAATAAAACCGCCAAAAGGCATACTGCTTTATGGACCACCCGGATGCGGAAAAACCATGTTAGCCCGTGCAGTGGCAACCGAAAGCGAAGCTAACTTCATATCCATCAAGGGCCCCGAAGTTTTCTCCAAGTGGGTTGGAGAATCCGAGAAAGCCATAAGAGAAGTCTTCAGGAAAGCTCGGATGGCCGCGCCCGCAGTGATATTCCTAGACGAAATGGATTCGCTTGCACCGCGTCGCGGTTTAGGTTTCTCTGACAGTGGCGTATCAGAACGTGTCATAAGCCAGTTGCTCACGGAAATGGACGGTATCGTAACGTTACAGGACATTGTAGTCATCGCCGCCACCAACAGGCCAGACATGGTGGACTCAGCAGTTCTGAGACCTGGAAGATTCGACAGGTTGATTTACGTGCCAGAACCAGATGAACAAAGCAGGCTTCAAATATTCAAAATCTACACAAAAGGTATGCCTTTAACCAAAGACGTGGACTTGAACCAGCTTGCCTTAATGACTAAGTATTATTCAGGCGCGGACATTGAATCGCTTTGCAGGGAAGCCGCTATGCACGCGTTGAGAAGCGATGTTGAAGCTAAGGAAGTTACGATGAAAGATTTCCAGGACGCCGTGAAAGAGGTCGGGCCATCAGTCACTCCTGAAATGGAAAAATGGTACAAGAGCTTCATGCGGCAGATTCGTCAGGTACAAAAACCGGCAACGCCTGTTGCTTAGGAAGCGAATGTGTATGCCAACAGTTAAAATTTGGAAAACCCGTCCGGCCTACTTCGTTGTACTGGAGATCTTGGAGAAGAAAGGCGACATGGTTGACGATGACCTATTTAGCCAGTTGAAAGATGAGTTTGAAGATTTAGGGTACAAAGACTTCAACAACGTCCTGCTGCGGCTGGAAATCAGCGGAAAAATCCGCACTACTTCCATGTCCCGCGGAAAACGACGCGTCGAGCTTATACAGTAAACCTACGTTACTATGCTCAGTGTGCAGTTAATGAAAGACGTGGCAGACGTCATCGTCGTCGGAGGCGGCCCTGTCGGCTCCTTCACAGCTCTGAAACTATCTAAACTAGGCGCCGCAGTCACAGTTTTTGAAGAGCACAAAACAATCGGCAGCCCATCGCACTGCGCAGGACACTTGAGCATACGAAGCCTGAGAAAACTAGGGTTATACCCGCTTCCCGGCAAAATCGTTGAAAACACGTATTCCCAAGCTAACTTCTATGCGCCCTCAGGCTTCAAGTTCCCAGTAACCCTTGCCAAGCCAGTCACCTGCTCCGTTAACCGCGAAGCATTCGACAAGTACCTTGCGGACAAAGCCGAACATGCAGGAGCACACTACCACCTGAACTCTCGGGTTCAGTCACTATTAATAGAAAACGGCACCGTTAAAGGCGTGACAATCAAACAAGGAGACAAAACAGAAAGAGTTGCAGCGAAGATTGTGGTTGACGCAGAAGGCATCTCCTCCCGGCTTTTGAGGCAGACGGGTTTAGCGGGGCTTAACGGTGAACGTCTTGTTTACGCGGTGGAAGCGGAAGGAGAAAACGTCAAGGATGTGGCGTTGGATGCGGTTGAAGTTTTCACGGGAGAAGCTTATGCGCCGGGCTTTTACGCGTGGCTTATGCCGAGGCTTGACGGAACCGCTAAGCTGGGGCTTGCAACGAAGGCTGGTAACCCCCGAGAGTTTCTGCAGAGGCTCATGCGTAAGCATCCGGTAGCTTCGAAACAGATTGGCAACGCGAAAATCACGCGCATGGCGTTTCACCCCATAACCTTGGGTGGTCCAATCGCTAAGGCTTACGCAAACGGTTTTATCGCTGTGGGCGACACGGCGTCTCAGGTGAAGCCGACCACGGGCGGCGGAGTGGTTTTCGGTTTGACATGTGCTGGAATCGCGGCGGAAGTTGTCGACGAAGCAGTACAGAGAAATGATGTGTCCGCGAGTTTCTTGCAGGTGTACCAGAAACGTTGCGTCGACAGGTTGAAGTTTGATTTCAGTGTTATGCTAAGAATTAGGCGGTTTCTTGATTCTCTTTCTGACGAGAAGCTGGATGAGGTTTTGCGTTTCTGCTCGAGAATAGGTGTGAATAAGACTTTGGAGAACGTGGAAGAGATAGATTTTCAAGGGCAGCTGCTTCTTAAAGTAGTTACGAAGCCTGCCATGTTTGCGGCTTTGTGTTATTTCCTCAAGCTTTACTTGTCAGCAAACCCTTAAAATCTCAAGTGAACAACCTGTTAGGAGACGGCGGGAAAATAGGAAATGGGTGAATTCGAGTACAAGCAAGTTATCGTTTTTCGCAGTGATTTGAAGCTTAGTAAAGGAAAGATTGCTGCTCAAGCTGGGCACGCAGCGGTTTCTGCGGCGCAGGAAGCACATAACCGTCATAGAGGCTGGTGGGACTCGTGGCTGTTTGAAGGGCAGCGTAAGGTGGCGGTTAAGGTTAAGGATGAAAAAGAGCTTTTGGAGCTTGAAGAGCAGGCTAACGATTTGGGTTTGCCTAACGCGTTGATTGTTGACAGGGGGCTTACGGAGGTTCCTCCGGGCACGGTTACTTGTTTGGGAATTGGTCCCGCTCCAGCGGAGAAAGTTGACAGGTTAACTGGCAAGCTTAAACTATTGTAATAAAAGGCGTATGGAACGTGAGTGTTCCTGACATCGACAAGCTACTGGGCATAGAAGTTTACGCCACTGAAACCGCAGGGGTAGGCGGGGTTATCAGGGAGTCTGTGGACGATTTCAGGGTTGAAGAAATTCTTGTTGACGGCTCTAAAGCTGAAATTGAAAAAGCCCCCGAAAAGCGTGTTTTAGGAGCGTCACCGTCCCGGCAGAGGTATTTGCTGTGTGTTTTGGTTAAGCGTAACTGGGACACTTTCATAGCCCTCAAGAATATCGGGAAGCAGTTGACTCTAAGTCAAGGGCAAATTCAAATTGCAGGCATAAAGGACGCTAAGGCTGTCACAGCACAGCATATCACAGTTGAAAACTGCGCCGTGGAAGACGCCGCAAAAGTTAACGTTAAAGACATAAACCTTCGCCCTGTCGGATACGTCCATGAAAAGCTATCACCATATTATCTTCTAGGCAACCACTTCGCCATAAAAATCAAAGCAGCTAAACATGCTGCATCAACAGTTGAAAAGCGAATAGCTGAGGTCGCGGAAGCAGTTGACTCGGCAGGCGGAGTTCCAAACTTTTTTGGGCACCAACGTTTCGGAACAACTCGTCCCATAACGCATCTTGTGGGAAAAGCCATCATTGAAAGAGACTTTGAAGAAGCTGCAATGCTTTTTTTGTCTAAGTCAAGCGTCCATGAGCATCCTTCGTCCAGAAGCGCTCGGATAGAACTGCAGTCAACGCGGGATTTCAAGCAAGCTCTGCATAACTTTCCCAGACAACTTCGCTTCGAGAGGCTGATGCTCAGATACTTGGTTGAGAAACCCGACGATTTTGTTGGTGCCTTTATGCGGTTGCCTGTTAAGCTTCAGGGGCTTTTTGTCCAAGCGTATCAGTCGTATTTGTTTAATCGGTTCTTAAGTGAAAGAATCAAAAGCGGCTTTTCTCTGAACAAGGTTGAAGCGGGAGATTATGTAGTGAATGTGGAGCGTTCAGGCTTGCCCATGGTTAACGTGGCTAAAGTGGTAGGCGAAGAAGCTGTTGCGGAAGTTAATGAACGGGTAGAGGCTGGAAAAATGCGGGTTGCGTTGCCGCTCATCGGGATAAAGCAAAAGCCGTCCCAAGGTACTATGGGCAGAATAGAAGGGGACATCCTTGAGGAAGAAGGTATACAAACGGGAGACTTTAGGGTTAACGAAGTATCTAGGATAAGTGGAAGAGGCGGGTTACGCGCGGTTCTCACGCCCGTTCAAGGTTTTAAGTTGCACAGCGTCTCAGCGTCTTCGTCAGACCAAAACGAGAGCCAAGCCGAATTGAGTTTCATGTTGCTGCGCGGTTCTTACGCCACGGTGCTTCTCAGGGAAATGATTAAACCAGAAAACCCGATAACTGCTGGGTTTTAGCCTCACCTGGGGCGTGGCGGTAACGCTGATAAGCAAGAAGACAAGAGTATACCTGCAGAAGGCCTTTTGTGATGGAAACCGAGCAAAAAGCTACAATATCGGTTCACAAGCCAGACATTAAGGAAAAACTCTTCTTTCTAGGTTCAGGATTGCTGATGAGCGTGCCCTTCACCCTGTTTTTCTCCGACCTCTCGAAAACATTATGTGTAGCTTTACCATTGCTTTTTGCACAAGTCTGCGCCATAGTCATTTTCACACCATTCATAGAGGAGATCGCCAAAGTCTTTCCACTATTTTACCGTCATGGAGAAACTGAAAGGTCCCTTGTGGAATTGGGCATTCTAGTCGGATTAGGCTTTGGCTTGACCGAGTTCGCCCTCTACGTTTTCACCTTAGACCAGCCTTTCCTCGGCAGAATCCCCGGAATAATCTTTCATGCCTCCAGCGCGTGCATAACTGCTTATGGTATAGCCAAGAAAAAACCTTTAAAACTCTACTTGATTGCCGTTGTGACTCATCTGGTGAATAACTTGCTTGCCTTGTTCTCATCCGAGGTCTCGTTTCTTTACATACCTGGACTAGTTGTTTTGGTCGCAACATATCTGCTGGCGTGGCGTCTTTACCGGCAAACCTCAGAAACAATAGTGCTGTAGCTCCATTTGATAAGCCACATGACCCAAACAGCCTACCCAGCGGCGAATACTCTGGGTTCCCGTTAGATTTTATCTGATTTCGCTAAATCCCGAAGCCTGTTAACGCCGTCTATTTCGTTTATGAAGTCAGCCACGCTTTTAGGAACAAGCTTCGTCCAGCTTTCTCCTCTGAGCATTTTTTCTCGGACAAGAGTTGACGTGTACACTTTTCTTTGGAAGAACGGTATGTTCTTAACTTCGTATCCTGCTTCCATGAAAAGCCTTCGCGTCAATGGCTCATTTGAGTAGACAATGTTGAAGCGCGGCGTGTAACCTTCCAGAGCAGAAACCCATAGCATATGCAGATGCACGTCGGGAACTGGAACAACCCAAAGTCGCGAGTAGTCTACGCCTGCCTCCTGCAAAGCGCGGTGAATCATAACTAGTCTTTCGCCTGCCGTAAAAGGGTTATTGATGTTGTGGCTGTACTGGGCGCTACCGATGACAATTACGAGTTCGTCAACTTCCTTCAAAACATCCTTTATGGCTTCAAGGTGACCCGAGTGAAACGGCTGAAATCTTCCAACGTAAAGCCCGCGTTTAGCCATGAACTGCTCCCTGCCTTTGAGGTTGAACGCATCCTACTTTTATTATTTGCGATTTCAGAATCAAACGAGCCCACCTGCGCAGCCATCCTATAACGTAAACAGGAAAAAATGGAGAATAGCAAGTAGCTATTGAACGCCGTTTTCTCCACTGAAAATCAGGGCTTAATTAAGGATGAGGTAGCCGGACAGGGCAAGTTAACCCAAGCAACAACTCAAGCTAAGCCGAAAGATAAAATAAGAGCTAAACAAGAGTTATAGCCCTTGAGGCTAAAAGCGTGTCGTCAATAATTGAGGACCTGATTGCCAGAAAAATATTCAACAACAGAGGAGAAGAAACCATAGAGGTTGATGTTATAACCACTTCTGGCTTCGGAAGAGTATCTGCACCAGCTGGAAAAAGCCGAGGCAAAGCCGAAGTAGCTTATTACCCGCAAGGTGGAGTAGATCAAGCTCTTAAGGCAATTGACGATTTGATAGCTCCTGAGCTGGCGGGTTTGAACGCTGATTTTCAAGAAGAAGTTGACAACACGCTCCACGAGATTGACGGCACCACAAACTTCAAAGTTATAGGTGGAAACACGGCCTTTGCTGTTTCCTTAGCTAACGCGGAGGCAGCGGCAAACTCTCACAGTCTTCTGCTGTTCCAGTTTATAGGTGGAAACAACGCTAACACGCTTCCATATCCACTTGGGAACACTATAAGCGGAGGGCAACATATCAGCGGCAAGGGTCCGGATATCCAAGAGTTCTTGGTGCTTCCCCACGGGGCAGAAACGTTCTTAGAAGCCGCCACGGCGAACGCTCAAATTCACAAGAGAATAGGTGAACTTCTGAAGAAGAAGGATAAAATGTTCAGCGGCGGGAAAGGCTCTGAAGGCGCGTGGATTGCACACGTTGGAAACTTGGATGCCTTCGAGATTATTGCTAAAGCCTGCGAGGAAGTGGCCAACGAGCTCGATTTTGAGTGCGGTTTCGGAATTGATGTTGCTGCATCCTCGTTTTGGAATGCAAAAGAGGAGAAATATGTTTACCAGAGCGACAACAAAAAGATGGATACTGGTGAACACTTAGACTTCCTTTTAGACCTGATTGAAAAGTACCATCTTGTTTATGTTGAAGACGCTTTCGACGAGGAAGATTTTGAAAGCTTCAGTGAACTCACTCAAAAATCTAAAAACTGCTTAATCAGCGGCGACGACCTTTTCACAACCAACAATGAACGATTAAACTATGGAATAAAGCTTAATGCAGCGAACGCGATTATAATCAAGGTCAACCAAATCGGCACGCTCACAGACGCTTCGGAAACAATAGAAAATGCGCAGAGCCACGGATACACAACGGTTATGTCACACCGTTCAGGCGACACATGCGATTGGCACATAGCGCAATTGGCAGTAGCGTTTAAGTGTCCAATAATAAAGACAGGGGTTGTTGAGGGAGCGCGAATCGCAAAAATAAACGAGTTAGTGAGAATCGAGCATTTCTTAGGAAACAGAGCCAAAATGGCTGATTTAAAAATCTAAGGAGAGAAACAAAATGGCAGAAGATGAATTTAAAGAAAATGAAATTGAAAGTGATGTTGAAGAAAATGATGATGTTGAAATAGGTCCAGAAACGACTCCGGAGGCAATCCCAGAAGCGAGTCCTGAACCGACTTCAGAAACATCGCCTACGGATAACTTGTTGTTACCGCGAGACACTATGCTGTCTGCAGGTATACACATTGGAACAAGAATGAAAACTCTGGACATGGAGCCGTTCATTTACCGTGTCAGACCAGACGGATTGTTTGTTCTTGATGTGCAAAAAACTGACGAGCGCATAAGAGTTGCCGCTAAATTCTTAGCGCGTTTTGAACACGCAAAAGTAGCGGTGGCGGCAAGCAGGCTTTACGCTCACGAGCCAGTTAAACAGTTTTGCAAGTTAACAGGCGCTAAGCCAGTAATAGGCCGTTTCATACCAGGTCTCTTGTCGAACCCCTTGTATCCAAACCGCATCGACCCAGAAATTATAGTTGTTTCTGACCCAAGAGCAGACGCTCAAGCTGTCAAAGAAGCCTCAAAAGTTGGCATACCAATAGTTGCCTTGTGCAGCACTGACAATGAATTCGCTGGAGTAGACTTGGTTATACCAACAAACAATAAGGGCAGAAGAGCCTTAGCAGTTGTTTTTTGGCTACTCGCAAGACAAATCCTGAGAGAAAGAGGCGAACTATCACTTGACAAAGACCCAGCAGTGCCAGTCGAAGATTTCGAAGCCAAACTCTCAAGGGACGAGGAGGACACGTAACCTAGATGAAGGTTCGGCGTCCAACCCAAGCTGGTGCCTTCTATGAGGGCGACGCCGAAGCATTAAAAACACAAATTGAAAACTGTTTTCTCCACGAACTTGGCCCAAAGAAACTTCCGCAAGTTAGCAAGAACGGTCCTAGACGAGTAGTTGGTTTAGTTTGCCCCCATGCAGGGTACGTGTATTCAGGCGCCGTAGCAGCCAACGCTTACTATGAACTGGCTCAGGACGGCAAACCAGACATCGCAGTGATTTTGGGACCAAACCACACTGGCTACGGCAGTGCTTTAGCTTTAATGAATGAGGGTGTTTGGCGTACACCGTTGGGCGACGTGGAAGTTGACGTGGAAACAGCAAACCAGATAGTGCAGGAAACACGCTTTGTTGACGTGGACGATGCTGCGCACCGTTTTGAACATTCCATTGAGGTTCAACTGCCTTTTCTCCAGTACCTTTACGGTTCTGAATTCAAGTTTGTCCCCATATGCTCCCTAATGCAGGATTTATCATCTGCCTTCGAAGTCGGACAAGCGCTTACTAAAGTTTTAGCCAACAAAAACGCGGTGGTTATAGCCTCATCCGACATGACCCATTACGAACCACAAGTAACAGCCGCTGCAAAAGACAAGGCGGCGCTCAAGGCTGTGGAAGCAATGGATGAAAAGCGATTCTACTCAATCATCGAAACACAAAACATAACCGCCTGCGGCTACGGACCCATAGCCACCGTAATAAATGCCGCAAAAGGACTAGGCGCAAAAGAAGCAAAACTCCTCTGTTACAAAAGCAGCGGAGACATAACAGGAGACTACTCAAGCGTAGTTGGATACGCCGCTGTAAGCTTCAAAAAATAATCACATTTCCTACGCGCAGCTATGACCTACTCCCCCTCCTCGTTTTCTGCATACAACTTATATTAGGATCCTAATAGGATCCAAATATGCTGGTTGTTTCTTGCGCTATTTGGAGTTTTTTCTGTGTTTCATGTAGTTTGTTTTCAAGTGTGCTGGGTGATGGTGTCCTGTTTTTGGTTTTTTTGTAGCTTTGTTCTGGGGTTCTGCGAAAGGGTGATAAACGGCTGTTGGTAACATTGTGTGCGATGTAAAATTGGTTTCACCGACGAGAAGGTTTGATTTCGGGCGGGAATTGCTAAAGATAGTGGCAATTGTAACTATGGTGGTGGACCATGTTGGAAACATTCTTTATCCTGAACTGCTTTTTCTCCAGATAATTGGCAGGTTTGCTTTTCCCATATTTGCTTACCTTATAATTTTGGGTGTGGAAAGCACGAAGAAACCGTTGAAGTATATGGTGACGCTTTTTGTTTTTGCGGTTGTTTCTCAGGTTCCTTATTTTCTGGCTTTCGGGATAGAGCCTTTTGAAAGGCTGAACATTCTTTTTTCGCTGTTGCTGAGCGCTGTAACCATATACTTTTACGAAAAGAGAAGCCCCATGGCTTTCATCCCCCTGTTGGTTTCAATGATTTTGCCGACTGAAGGAAGCTATTATGTGGTGTTAACCGCGGTAGGCATGAAGCTTCTGAAGGATACTCCGAAACTCGGGGCTCTTCTCCTTTTCGCCCTTAACGTACAATTCGTGTTCATCTCCTCAGACATTCACACCCAAATCCAAATACTGGCGCTATTTGCGGTACCGCTAATTTTTCTTCACATAAAAAACAAGCTAAAAAAAGAAATTCTTATCCCCGAAAACTCTCTCGCTTACTTATTGAAAAAATACTTTTTCTACGTTTTTTATCCGTTGCATCTGGCGATACTGTTTTTCATAAACATGCCTCTCCTATAAACCGCAGTGTCTACCAATCAGCTTCTCTTAGACCTTTTCTCCGGTTTTTTCTTGACAAACCAATCGGAAGGTTGCATGTTATATGCTGTACTGGGGTTCAAAAAATGTTATTAATTCTTCTTGTAGTCTCTAAGTCGGGTTTAACTAATGTCTGCAAAGAGTAAGCCGTGGTCCAAGTTTTGGCCTGCCGAAGTGCCTGAACGCCTAAATTACCCCGAAGTTCCGCTTCACGAACTTCTCCGAAAGAGCGCAAAAGAGCATCCTGAAGCCTCGGCTATAGCCTATTTTGAACGGGAAATCACCTATGCCGAGTTAGATTTGCTTTCCGACCAGTTCGCCGCGGCGCTTGCTGCTTTGGGCTTTAAGAAGGGCGGCAAAGTCGCGGTTTTCCTACCCAACGTTCCCCAGTTCATAATCTCCTATTTCGGCATCCTCAAGGCAGGTGCAGTTTTAACCGCCATAAGCCCCATGCATAAGGAACGCGAAGTCGCCTATCAACTTAACGACTCGCAAGCCGAAACCATAGTCACCTTAGACACGCTTTACCCAATCGTGGAGAAAGTTAGGCGGAAAACCAAGCTTGAAAACGTCGTAGTCACCAACATGCAAGATTACACCTCCAAAAAACCCGCCGTCAGCAAACCCCCACCGGCTCCAAACGTTCACTACTTCCAAGAGTTGATGAAACCAGCGAAGCCTCCCCGCGTTGACGTCACCCCTCGAGAGGATTTGGCTGCTTTGCAGTACACGGGTGGCACCACGGGCACCGCTAAAGGCGCCATGCTGACCCACTTGAACTTGGTTTCAAACGCGGTTGCTTTTGCGGCTTGGATAAAAAGCACCTCGGCGGACAAGTTTCTGACTGCTTTGCCGTTGTTCCACATTTATGGCATGACCACCAGCATGACCGCGCCTATCAGCGTAGCCGCCAAGATGGTGTTGCTTCCCCGCTTCGACCCCGCGGCAGCCTTAGAAACTATCCAGCGGCACAGGGTCACGGTTTTCTGCGGTGTCCCCACCATGTACTCGGTGCTTCTCGCTAACCCTGCGCTGAGCAAGTTCGACCTGACAAGCATCCGCGTGTGCATTTCGGGTGCTTCGCCGCTTCCGCCAGAGGTCCAGAAGAAGTTCATGGAAATTACAGGTGGTTTCCTAGCGGAAGGCTACGGCTTAACTGAAGCGTCGCCAGTTACGCACTGTAACCCCGTGGACAAGACTATGCGCGCTGTGCGGGTGGGTTCCATTGGTTTGCCGCTGCCTGATACCGACGCCCGCATAGTCGATGTGGAAACAGGCACAAAAACGCTTGCGCCAGACGAAACAGGAGAGCTCGCTGTTAAAGGTCCGCAAGTGATGCTTGGATACTGGATGAACCCGGAAGAAACCCGACTTGTTCTCCGAGATGGGTGGCTCTTAACAGGTGACATCGCGCGAATGGATCTGGACGGTTTCTTCTACATTACTGACCGCAAGAAAGACCTCATCAAGTACAAGGATTACAGCGTGTACCCCCGCGAGGTTGAAGACGTGCTTTTCGAGCATCCAGCCGTTAAGCTCTGCGCTGTGGTCGGCAAGCCCAGCCCTGTGGTCGGCGAAGTTCCGAAAGCCTTCATAGTGCTCAAAGACGGCGACCGCGCTACCAAAGCGGAAATCATGGCGTTCGTCAAAGAGAAAGTTGCCCCTTACAAGGCGGTGCGCGAAGTAGAGTTCAGACAGCAGTTGCCCATAAGCGCCGCAGGCAAAGTGCTAAGGCGAACGTTGCAGGAAGAAGAGAAAAGAAAAAACCTGTAAACTCGGTCGAAACGTATAAGAGAATTCCGCGTTCTCTGTTTTAGAGATGGCGCTTATCCTTGCGTGTTAAAATCAACGTTACAGGAATCGTTCAAGGCGTTGGCTTCCGCCCCTTCGTTTACCGCATAGCAGTGCTAAACGGCTTGACAGGTTACGTGCGCAACCGTGGCGATGCAGGCGTAGAAATCCTGCTGGAGGGCGAGGAGCGAAGCATCTGGAATTTTCTGCGCGACCTGAACGAGAAGAAACCACCTCTAACACACATACACGACATCATCAAAAAGACGCTCACGGGCAAAAACGAGCACGCAAAATTTACTATTTACAAAAGCTCCGAGCAAACAGAGCTTTCAGGCTCAATTATCCCGCCCGACGTCGTCATATGCAACGATTGCCTGAGAGAATTACGGGACCCGAAAGACCCGCGGCACGACTACTTCTTCATCACCTGCACCAACTGTGGACCGCGCTTCACGATTATTGAGTGTTTGCCGTATGACCGCGAAAACACAACCATGCTCGAGTTCCCAATGTGCAGCTTCTGCCAACGTGAGTACAGTGACCCGTTGAATAGGCGTTTTCACGCGCAAACCGTAGCGTGCCCAACATGCGGACCCAAAGCCTATTTAACCACACGAGGCGGCGAGCATGTTAAGCACGCGGACCCAGTGCGTGAAGCTGGACGCTTGCTCAGTGAAGGCGCAGTTCTCGCTGTGAAAGGCTACGGGGGTTTCCACGTTGCCTCTTCCGCAACCCGAGACGAGCCGTTGCAGGCGCTTCGAAGAGCGAAGCACAGGAGAGCCAAGCCTTTCGCTATCATGGCGCGAAACTTGGAAGCCGCAAAAGGATTCGCCGAAGTAACTTCGAAGGAGCAGGAGCTGCTTTCTTCCTACGCGCGTCCGATAGTGCTTCTGAACAAAAATGCTGCTTACAATCTTTCACCGTTGGTTGCGCCTGACCTGCACAACGTCGGCGTGATGTTACCCTACACTGGACTGCATTACATGCTCTTCGACCGAGTTGACGACGCTGCGTTCGTGATGACAAGCGCGAACCCGCCTAACCAACCCATCGTCAAAGACAACGACGAAGCACTGAAAACACTGGGCGATACTGTCGACTATTTCCTGTTTCACAACCGCAAAATCGCCTACCGATGCGACGACTCCGTCCTACGAGTTCACGGCGCCTCCCCATCGTTTATAAGGCGAAGCAGAGGCTACGCGCCAGCACCCCTGATGCTAAAAGAAAAAGCCCAGCGCTGCGTTATCGGCTTGGGAGGCGAACTGAACAACACCGCCTGCGTTCTGTTAGCGAACAAAGCGTTCATCAGCCAGCACGTCGGCGACGTGGAAAACGTTGAAACCCGTGGGTTCCTCCAAGAAGCAACAAGCCACCTGATTCGCTTAACCAACAGCCACGTGGACGCTGTAGCCTGCGATTTGCACCCGAAATTCACCACCACCCACCTCGCGCAGGAGTTGGCAGAACAAAACGGTTGGCAGCTTATCCAAGTGCAGCACCATCACGCTCACGTTGCGGCGTTGATGATGGAGCATGCGGTGGACGAGTTGGTGGGCGTAACCTGCGACGGCTACGGTTACGGCGCTGACGGCGGGGCGTGGGGCGGCGAAATCCTATTTTGCACGCGTGAATCCGAGGGTTTCAAGCGGCTCGCGAATCTGGAACCGCAACCCTTGCTCGGTGGAGACGCGGCTACTCGTTACCCCCTGCGTATAGCGGCTGGGATGCTCAGCAAAAACGTGAACGTGGAGCCTTGGCTTCTTAAGCATAGCGGTCGTTTGCTTCACGGAGAAACCGAGGCTAAACTTATTCTCCAGCAGCTTGGGAAGGGCGTTGGCGTCACAGAGACCACGAGTTGCGGCAGGGTCTTGGACGCTGTCTCCGCGGTTCTCGGCGTGTGCTACGCGCGAACTTACGAGGGGGAACCCGCCATCAAGCTGGAATCCGCTGCAATTAAAGGCAAAGACGTGCTGAACATGGAGCCTGTAATCGAGGGGGACGTGTTGGGTACGTCGCAGATGCTTCACGCGGTCTTTGAGAATCTGTGCAAGGTGTCTACGGCGGATTTGGCTTATTCTGCTCACGCCTACTTAGCCCGCGGCTTGGCTTCCTTAGCCGTAGCTAAAGCTTTGGAGCAGGGCGTGGGGGCTGTGGGTTTTTCAGGTGGTGCGGCTTGCAACCAGATTTTGGCGGAGGTTATGCGTGGGACGGTGGAGGCTGCGGGCTTGAAGTTCCTGGTTCACGGTTCGATTCCTGCGGGTGACGGCGGTGTTTCCTTTGGCCAAGCGGTTGTAGGTGGCTTTTTCAGGGTTTAGACCACACTCTTTTTATCGCTGTTCACTCCCGTGTTTATGTTGATGCAACAATGTGTTTGGCGATTCCAGCGCTTGTCACGCGTTTAGAAGGCGGCAAAGCCCAAGTGGACTTCGGAGAAGGTGTCCTAAGAGACGTTAACGTATCCCTTGTAGACGCCAAGGTAGGCGACTACGTTTTGGTGCACGCAGGCTACGCCATCCAAACCGTTGACAAAGAAGACGCGCTTGAAACGTTAGCCTTGTGGAAGGAGATTCTCGCGGCTGAAAAAGACCCGGGAAGCTGAATTGGGATGGCTGAGAAACTTAGGTTCAGAGACCCTGATCTGGCAAAAGTAATTGTACAGAAGATTCGGAAGGTAACACCTAAGGATGAGCATGTGAAGTTTTGTCATGTCTGCGGCACCCACGAGTGGACAATCACGCATTACGGCTTACGCAGCCTCTTGCCTGAGAATGTTGAGGTCATCGCGGGTCCCGGTTGCCCAGTTTGTATTGTGCCAGCCGCTGAGATTGACGAGGCGGTGCAGTTGGCTCAGAAAGGCGTGGTCATAACCTGTTTCGGTGATGTTCTGCGTGTGCCTGGCAGCAATATGAGCTTGCTGGAGGCTAAGGCAGAGGGCGCAGATGTCCGTGTTGTTTACGGTGTTTCTGACGCGGTTGAAATGGCAAAGCGTGAGCCTGACAAGGAGTTTGTGTTTTCGGCGGTGGGTTTTGAAACTACTGCGCCGTCCACAGCGGTTGAAGCGCTTGTGGGTCCGCCAGAGAACTTTAGTTTTTTGGTTTCGCACCGTTTGATTCCGCCTGCCATGGAGCTTTTGCTGGGTGTGGGCGACTTGAACATTAGCGGTTTTCTTGCGCCGGGGCATGTGAGCGCTATTATTGGTATGAAGCCTTACGAGCTTTTCCCGCGGGTTTATCGTATGCCTACGGTGGTGGCGGGTTTCGAGCCCATAGACGTTTTGATGGGCGTTTACATGCTTTTGAAGCAGTGTGCTGAGGCAACGGCAAGGCTGGAGAACGAGTATTCCCGCGTGGTGAAGTGGGAAGGAAACCCGAAAGCGCTGGAAGCCATGGAGCGGGCGTTTGCGGTTACGGGAGGCAACTGGCGCGGCATCGGCAGGTTGCCTGACTCAGCTTTGAAGCTGCGTGATGAGCTTTTGGCTTATGACGCTCGTGAAAAGTATGGTGTCAACGTTGAGCAGGGCAAGGATATTCTGCTTGGCTGCGAGTGCCACTTAGTGATTATCGGCAAAATAAAGCCAAACGAATGTCCCATGTTCATGAAGGCTTGCACGCCTGCGAAGCCTATTGGCGCCTGCATGGTCAGCAGTGAAGGCACATGCAGAGTGTGGGCAAAAACGGCTGCGGCTCAAAAGGTTAACTGATTATTTCTGCCTTGATTAGTACAATGTCAGTTAATGGCAGGCAGTCCGAATCCGTTTCCGCGCTCGAGATCGCGTCTACAACATCCATGCCTGAAGTTACGGTGCCAAAAACCGTGTAGGTTTCGTCGAATTCTGTGCCATCGCTGTACACGATTTCATTGTTGTTTGCCACGTTGATGAAGAATTGGCTGGTCGCTGAGTTTGGCTGGCTTGTTTTCGCCATGGCTACGGTGCCTCTGTAGTTGTGGTTGTCGCTGCCTATCTCGTCAGCTATAGTGTCGACTGTCACGTCGGTGTTCTGGCCGCCTTGGACCACGAAATCGGCGATTACTCGGTGGAAGATTGTGCCGTCGTAAAAGCCTTGCTCGATTAGGTTCTTGAAGTTGCCTGTGGTTATGGGTTTGTCATCTCGAAGTTGGATAGTTATATTCCCAAGGCTGGTTTGCAGCAGAACAGTTCCCCCTGAACTTGTTGAACCACCTGAATCATCATCCAATGAGAACACGTGGACCACTGCGACAACTACAGTTATTATAATCAATAAACCTATCGCAAGCGGCAGCTTGCTGCTTTTGCGGTGTGTGTGCTTGAACTTTTTTTGTCTACCTGATTTTCCGGGGCTCATATCCAACCCATCTGACTATTATTTATTTAAATTTGTTTCAAAATTTGAGGCTCGCGCTGTGCATTAGCAGATTCTTGGCACGGGGTCGCCTACTGGTCGGGCAATTATCCGTTTGCCGCCTACCGCCGTCTGCATGGCTACACCTTTGAAGTCGCTTGTGGCTTCGCCGATTATCTCTGCGTCCTTGCCTTCCGGAGTTTGCTTCAGCCAGTTCAACAGCTGTTCTGCTTTGGCTGTTACGGCGCCGATTACTATTTTGCCTTCGTTGCCAACTTCAAGAGGGTCCAGCCCCAGCATTTCAGACGCGGTGCGTACGTCTTCTCTTATGGGAATTTTTTCTTCGTGGATTAGTATTCCTACTTTGGATTTTTCGCTAAGTTCGTTCAGGGCGTCAGCTAACCCGCCTCGCGTGGCGTCCTTTATGGTGACGGCTCCGCCGACTTCGCCGAGCATACGATGAATCAGCTTGTTCAGGGGTTTAACGTCGCTTTTTATCTCGCTTCCAAAGGTCAAACCCTGCTGGGCTGAGAGCACTGCCAAGCCGTGGTCGCCTAAAGTGCCAGACACGATTATCTCGTCGCCGACGCTGAGGTTGGAGTCCAAAAGCCAACGAGAAGTGAAGTCTTTTCGGTACTGCTTGACCACTTCAAGGTTGCTTTCCAACGCTGGGGTTCTTCTGCCGATTCCTGACACGTTCATTACGCAGCCGCCCAAGCTGCCTTTCTCAACCACTTTGGTGTCGCCTGTGACTATGCACACTCCCGCTTCAATGCAGCTTTCCCGCATGCTAACCAGAATCCGTTCAAGGTCCGAAAGCAGCAAACCCTCCTCAAGAACCAAGCCGCAAGCCAAAGCGTAAGGTTCAGCACCCAAACACGCAATATCATTAACAGTGCCTGAGACTGCTATGCGACCGATGTCACCGCCAGGAAAGAAAATGGGTTTAACCGCGTGGGAATCACTTTTCAGAACTATGTCTCCTACAACAGCCGCGTCATCCATAGCTTCAAGCGGCACCTCAGCGTTACCCACGCCCCCAAAATACTTCACCACGTAATTCTTAACCAAATCATGCATCACAGTGCCACCAGCACCATGCAGCATAGTTATCGCGTCTTTTTTCTCAGTCATCCCAGTTCCCTTTCAGATTGAGATAAGTAACCTTAAGGGTTAAAAATAAACACATCGTAGAAACATTAACAAACTATCCATACACACTCGCTTTTTCAGTCACCCCGTTTTTTTATAGGGGGCTATGCAGAAAAATAACGCAACAGTTCAGCTCTGGCCTCAACATCCATCTAAACGGTTGCCATCGAAGTTTTCGGGAAAAAACTATAAAAGTGAAGCTGTTGCTAGAACGTACACACCTCACGTCTTTACGAACGTCCTACATTCAGGACTTTACCTAGTTCCGAACTAGTTATCCTAGTTTTGATACGGAAAGCCATATAAATCGCGATTACGCTGTTGAATTGCACAATTGGAGACGATACGTAAAATGCCAAAATGGGGATACTCCATAATCGAAGAAGAATTAGACCCTGAAAAAACAGCGAAAGCCAGCGGTAGAGAAATCAGAGTGTCCCACAAGGCAGCAAGAGAAGTCTGCCGAGCAGTCAAAGGCATGATGCTCTCCAACGCTAAAACTTACCTTAGAGACGTTATCGACAAAAAGAAAGCGGTTCCCTACAGAAGATACAAAAAGAAAGTTGGACACCGCAGCGGAATCGAAAAAACCTTCGCAGGAAGATACCCCGTGAAAACATCACAGCAAATCCTCCGTGTAATCGAAGCCGCAGAATCAAACGCTGAAAACAAAGGCTTAGACTTAGACAGGCTCCGCGTACTCCACGCAGCCGCCTACCCCGGAATGAAAATTAAACGCTACACTCCAAGAGCACACGGAAGAGCTTCACCAAAATACGAAACCACTGTACACGTCGAAATCGTCTTGGAAGAAAAACCTGGACAAGAGGAAGGAATTTAATGTCCATCGTCAAACGCTTCATAACAGAATCAATCAAAAAAACCGAAATAGACGAATTTTTGCAGAAAAAACTTGAACGCGCTGGCTACGGCGGCGTTGACCTTTCTAAAACCCCGCTTGGCACCCACGTGGTAATCTATGCCATGCGTCCAGGCATAGTCATTGGTCGTGGCGGCGAAACAATAAAAGACCTCGCCATAACCCTTGAAGAAAACTTTAAGCTCGCAAACCCTCAAATTTCTGTTTCTGAAATCGAAGTTCCCGAATTCAACGCTTATGTTATTGCGTCACGCGTAGCTTCCGCCCTCCAGAGAGGTGTCCACTTCAGACGCGCTGGTTTCTGGGCTCTAAACCAAGTCATGGAAGCAGGAGCACTAGGCGCAGAAATAGTGATAAGCGGCAAACTTCGAACCGAAAGAGCCCGCTTCGAAAAGTTCCGAGCCGGCTACTTCCCAAGATGCGGCGACCCCGCCTTAACATACATGAAAAAAGCCGAAGCTCACGTTCAACTCAAACCAGGCATCATCGGCGTAAGAGTCAAGATAATGCCGCCAGACGCACAATTCCCCGACAAAATCAAAATCATCCAAGAACTGCCACCTGAAGAAATCGAAGAAAAACCAGAACAAAAACCAGAAAAACCAGCAGAAACTCCAGAGCAAACAATCAAAGTAGAAGAACTACCCGAAGAACCCACCAAACCAACTGAAGCAGCTCCAGAGAAAGCTGAGGTTGAAGTAGCGGTGGAGGAAGAAGCGGCTGTGGAGGAGCCAGTTGTAGAAGATAAGGTTGAAGCTTCAGAGGATGTGGCGGGGGAAGCAGTTGAAGAAGAAGTTGGCGAAACAACTGCGGAAACACCAGCAGAGAAAGTGAAAGCACCTGCGGAAGGGCCAGTCGCGGAAGAGGAGGTAAAGGAGTAAGTGCCTATTCTTCGATTGAAAGAAATCAGAGGCATGTCTGCTGAAGACCGAGAGAAGAAGGTCTCTGAGCTTAGGGCAGAACTGGCTAGGCTGAAAACCATGGTTAGAGCTGGTGGTGCTGTTGAGAATCCTGCTCGGATAAGAGAATTGCGTAAGACAATCGCCAAGATTCTTACAATAGAGAACGAAGACAAACTGGGGCTTAGAAAAACGGAAGAAACACCTGAGAAAAAAGGTAAGACGGAGAAGAAAAGCAAATGAAAATAACCCCAGACATCATAAGTCACGAGTTCATAGGAACTGAAGGAAAAATCGCTGAAAGCCCCCACGCAGGTTATGTTGGGATACGCGGCGAGGTAATTGACGAAACAAAAAACACGTTCACACTTCTACATAAAGGAAAAGCAAAAAGTGTACTGAAAAACTCGGTGGTTTTCAACTTCAAGTTTTCCGACGGAACCATTGTTGAAATCGACGGCAGACTTTTGGTTGGTAGACCTGAAGACCGCCTTAAAAAAACCGTGAAGAGGTTATGGTAATGTCTCTAACTTTCAAGAAACCCAAAAAATCATGCGACGACAGGAATTGCCCGTTCCACGGGACACTTTCTGTGAGAGGTCGCGTTTTCGACGGCGTCGTCGTCACTGCGAAAATGGACAAAACAGTTGTTGTGGAACGTGAGTACCTTCAATTCTCACCTAAGTTCGTGAGGTACGAGCGAAGGCGCGGTCATATTCCATCACATAATCCCCCGTGCATTGGCGCAAAAGAAGGCGACCGCGTGAGGATCGCGGAGTGCCGTCCCATCAGCAAGACAGTATCCTTTGTTATTGTGGAGAAAGTGGAGGCGAAGTAACATGGCGGCGAAGGCAAAACAACGTGCACTAATCGCGAAAGGCATGCTTTCTCACGGACAGAAAGTTTCGAGAGGGCTTCCAGTGGGCTCTACTTTGAGGTGTACTGATAACACTGGCGCACGCGTACTGCGTTTAATCCAAGTTATGGGCTATAAAGGCAGGTTAAGACGCTACCCAACCGCTACGGTGGGTGACAAAGTCACTGTTTCGGTCAGGCAAGGGGCACCCGACATGCGGAAAAAGATTTTCCAAGCAGTAATTGTAAGACAGCGGAAACCTTACAAGAGAATTGATGGTGTCTGGGTTCAGTTTGAAGATAACGCCGCGGTGATTATAACTCCTGATGGTGAAATGAAAGGCTCTGAAATTCGTGGTCCCGTGGCAAGGGAATCTGCTGAAAGATGGCCGAGAATAGCAAGTGCCTCAAGCATGATAGTGTAGGTGAAGTGTATGCAAACAACAAAAGCCGTAAAAGACCCGCGAAAACAGCGCAAACGTCTCTATAACGCTCCTGCTCATATACGCCACAAGTTGATGGCGGCTCCTCTCGCACCTGACCTTATCAGGTCAAAAGGCGTTAAAACCCTTCCCGTCAAAAAAGGCGACACTGTTCGTGTAGTACGCGGAGACCACATAGGGTTCGAAGGTAAAGTCAGCCGAGTAGATTTGAAGAGGTACCGCATATTCCTTGAAGGCTTAACACGCGAAAAAGTTGACGGAACAAACATATTTGTTTCAGTGCATCCGTCGAAGGTCATAATAAAAAACCTGAAGCTTGACGACAAATGGCGAAAAGCAATTGTCGAAAGAAAGAAGGCACTAGCGCGGTCGAATGAAGAAAAGAAAGGAAAGAAAGCAGCAGAGAAACCTCCTGCGAAGGCTGTTAAAGGAAAAGAAGAAAAACCAGTCGAGGAGACAGCAGTAGTTCAAGAGAAACCTGCGAAAAAACCAGCAAAGCCAGCAAAGAAAGCAGCGCAGAAGAAAACTGCCGCCAAAAAGAAAACAGAAAAAAAACCAGCGGCGGAAGCAAAGCCGAAAAAAGCAAAGAAAACGACCGTCGAGCGTAAGGCTGCCTCAAAAACTAAAGGAGGAACATAAATTTGGGCAAGAAAGGAAAAGTAGGAAGATTGAAACGTAACCCCGCTCCGCGGTTCTGGCCAATTCACAGGAAAGAAGCTGTTTGGATAGTGCGCCCTTCAGCTGGACCGCACTCTCTTGAGAAGTGTTTACCCCTTTCAATTGTTCTGCGCGACATTCTCAAAGTCGCTGAGACTAGGAAAGAAGCTAAAAAGATAATTGCAGAGGGTAACGTTTACGTTGATGGAAAAGTCAGACTCAAAGACGATTTCCCAGTAGGCTTGATGGATATTATTTCGATGCCTGACCTGAACCAGTTCTACAGGATACTGCCTTCACATAAAGGCCTATTTCTTAATCCTATCAGTAAAGAAGAAGCAAGTTTCAAGCTTTTACGGGTTGAAGACAAATCACTCGTCAAAAATGGAAAATCTCAAATTGCTTTCCACGATGGAACAACCATGCTTGAAAAAGCAGAAGCCACTGTAAACCCGTCAGAAGTTGTTTACGAAACTTTCGCCACGTTGAAGGTGGAGCTTCCAGAAAAACAAGTTCTCGACCAGCTGAAAACCAGGAAAGGCAACATGGCTCTTATCACAGGTGGAAAGAACATCGGCAAACAGGGCAAAATCGTTGAGATAGAAAAAACTGAAGCGAAGAAACGTAGAAACGCCCTCGTAGTAGTTGAGGACGAAAAAGGCAATCGTTACCAAACAATCTTGGATTTCGTGTTTTCAATAGGCGGCGCCAAATCTATCATATCTTTACCGGAGGTTGATTCAGTTGTCTGAGGATGAAATGTTTAAACAGTGGGAAGAGCAGCCGATGCTTAAACCAAGAATCGACAAGGTTGTTGTGAACCTTAACCTCGGAAAATCAGGAGATCCGCTGGAGAAAGCCTCTAGAGTATTGCAAGAGTTGACGGGTCAGACGCCTGTTAAGAGGCAAGCCAAGAAAACAATAAGAGACTTCGGGTTAAGGAAAGGCGAGTCAATTGCATGTGTCGTGACACTTAGAAAAGAGGCTGCAATTGATTTCCTCACGAAAGTTCTGCCTGTTATCGAGAACAAAATTTCTCTTTCATCTTTTGACAAGCAAGGCAACTTTGCTTTCGGCATAAAGGAACACATTGAAATTGCTGGAGTAAAGTATGAACCTGACGTGGGTATCTTCGGGATGGATGTCTGTGTCTCCGTGAATCGACCGGGGTATCGAGTGAAAACTCGGAGAAAGCAGAAATCGCATATAGGTGCCAAGCATTTGTTAACGCCTGAAGAGTCAGTTGTTTTTGTCAGGCAAACTTTGGGAGTCGAAATCGTTTAGGGTGTGAATGTATGGGAAAACAGCAGATGAAGAAAGAACGGAAATATGGTAAAGGCGCAAGACCTTGTGTTAGATGTGGTTCTTACGGGCCAGTTATCAGACGTTACAATTTATATTTATGCAGGCATTGTTTTAGGGAAGCAGCACCAAAGCTTGGATTCAAAAAATATGAGTAGGGATGTAGCAAGATGGATACTTTAACAAATGGCTTGATAACAGTCATAAACAACGAGATGCGCAACAAGCGCGAGTGCATAATTAGCCCTGCTTCTAAGCTTTTGGGTCGCGTATTGAGAATAATGCAGCTTAACGGTTACATCGGTGAATTCGAATTTATTGATGATGGCCGCTCAGGCAAGTTTAAAGTCCAGCTTTTGGGCAGAATAAACAAGTGTGGCGCTATTAAGCCGCGTTTTTCCGTAAAAGTTGGCGAGTTCGAAAATTGGGAGAAGAAATTCCTGCCGTCAAGAGATGTTGGCATAATGGTTGTTTCAACTTCGAAAGGCGTCATAGCTCACAAGGAAGCTGAAGAAAAGAACATGGGAGGAAGGCTGTTAGCTTTCGTTTACTAGCAAGGTGTTGTTGATGAGGCTACCAGAAATTTCCAGAACCATTCAAGTTCCAGATGGCGTAGAAGTAACCATAGACCGAAAGAAAGTTACAGTTAAAGGCGAAAAGGGCGTTTTGACACGCGATTTTTCTTACGTTCCAATATCCCTCGAAGCTAAAGACGATAAGACCGTTCGCGTCTGGGCTGAGTGGCCTCGCAAGAAGGAAGCCTCTCTAGTAGGCACTATAACCTCTCACATTCAAAACATGATTACTGGCGTTGAAAAGGGCTTTTTGTATAAGCTTAAGATTGTTTTCTCTCACTTTCCGATTTCAGTTAAGGTTCAAGACAAAGTGGTTCTGATTGAGAACTTCACTGGCGAAAGGCGTCCGCGAAAAGCAAAGATAATAGGCGACATTAAGGTTAAAGTTGAAACCGATGATGTGACTGTTGAAGGCATAAACTTGGAGGAAGTAAGTCAAACTGCCGCCAACATCGAGCAAGCCACAAAAGTGAAGAATAAAGACCCGCGCGTTTTCTTGGACGGTTTATACGTCTTTGAACGAAAGGAAGGCATAGAGTGATGGCGGAAAGAAAAGTATCTCCACAGCAAAAAGAGCTGAAAACGAGAAAACGGGTTAAAAAGAACAAGCCAGACTTTGCTAGGTCAGAAAGCTGGCGGTACGTTAAGTTGAAGAAAAGCTGGCGTAGACCCCGCGGTTTAGATCATAAGATGCGTCGGAAGATTAAGGGGTGGCCGCCAACAGTTAGCACTGGTTACAAAGGGCCAAAGGTTGCCCGAGGGCTTCACCCGTCTGGGTACAGGGAAGTTTTGGTGCATAACGCGAAAGAACTCTCTAAAATTGATCCTAGATTTGAAGCTGCTAGAATAGCTCACACGGTTGGTAAGAAAAAACGTGTTGAGATTGTAGCTGAAGCTAAAAAGCTTGAAGTCTTCATTTTGAACTTCAAGCCAGTCGCAGAAATAGTCGAAACCCAAGAAACCGAAGAAGAAGCTGAAGACGTAGAAGAAACAGAGGAAAAACTGGAAAAGCCGGCTGTGGACGAGAAAAAATCTGCGAAGAAAGAGGAGAAGTCAAAGCGCAAGCTCCTCAGTAGAAAGAAGGATTCTGAGAAGAAAAAGAAGTCGCCAGTTAAAAAAGCTGAAAAGCCGAAGTCAAAGCGCAAGAAGGCTGAGAAAGGAGCTGAGAAACAATGACCAATCTTAGTAGTCAAAGGCGTTTGGCAGCGCAAATATTGAAAATCGGTCAAAATCGGGTTTGGATTAACCCTGAAAGAATTGATGATGTAGAAGGGGCTATAACTCGAGAAGAAGTTAAACGGTTGATTCATGAGAAAATTATCGTGTCTTTGCCTGAGCAAGGCGTGAGCCGGTCTCGTGCGAAAGCAGTTCGTGAAAAGAAGCGGATAGGTCGGCGAAAAGGTGCTGGTAGCCGAACTGGGTCTCCACGCGCAAAGATTACCAAGAAAGAGGCGTGGATGAGCAAGATTCGTTGTTTGAGGAGAAAGCTTCGCGAGTTGAAGGCAAGCAGAGTTATTACGGAAAACACTTACAGGAAATTGTATGGTATAGCAGGTAGCGGAAAATTCGAGTCAGTTGCAGAGTTAGAACGTTATTTGAAAGCTAATGATCTTTGGAGGAAACGTTAATGGCACGTGGTTCAACTTATCGAGTACCGCCTAGGCGGAGAAGAGAAGGAAAAACTGATTACCAAGCGCGGAAAGCCTTAGTGCTGTCTGGAAGACCGCGGCTTGTTGCCCGCAACACTTGTAAGAACGCTGTTGCCCAGATAATTATTGCTAAGCCAACCGGAGACGAGGTTTTGGTTACTGCGCACAGCCGGGAGCTGAGGAAGTACGGATGGAAAGCGCCTAACGGAAATATTCCGGCAGCTTACCTTACGGGTTTGCTTTGCGGTTTGAAGGCTAAAACTAAGGGTGTTGAAGCGGCTATTTTGGATATAGGTTTGATTGCACCAACTAAAGGCGCCAAGATTTTTGCTGTGTTAAGCGGGGTTTTGGATGCTGGTGTTGATGTTCCTCATGATGGAACGAAAATGGTTGCAGACCGCATAGAGGGAAAGCATATTGCCGCGTACGGGAAGAGTTTGCAGGATGACTCTGGAGTTTACTCCGCTAAGTTCTCGAAGTATGCAGCGCAGAAGCTGTCTCCTGAAAAGCTTCCTGAGCATATTGCAGCAGTCAAAGCTGACATCATTAAATCATTCGAAAAGAAAAGTGAAAAGAAGAGTGGAAAGAAAGCATGAGTCGTAGGGATAGAGGGGATAGAGGCGAAGACCGTTTAGAGGAATGGGTTCCTAAAACCCGTTTAGGTAAAATGATTCAGGAAGGTAAGATAACTTCTATTGAAGAGGTTTTCCTGAGCGGCTTAAAGATTTCTGAGCCTCAGATTGTTGACGCTTTGCTTCCTGACCTCCAAGAGGAGGTTATAAACGTTAACTTGGTTCAGAAGCAGACTGACGCGGGTGAAAAGTCACGGTTTAAGGCTATTGTGGCTGTGGGGAACAGGGACGGTTACATAGGTTTAGGCGCTGGTAAAGCCAATCAGGTGCGAACCGCAATAGAGAAAGCAGCTGCCGCCGCGCGGTTGAACATTGTTCCAGTTAAGCGTGGATGCGGAAGCTGGGAGTGCGGCTGCGGAAAGCCTCATTCAGTTCCCTTCCAAGTTGAGGGTAAATGCGGCGGCGTGCGCGTTGTTATTGTTCCTGGACCGAGAGGTTTAGGGCTTGTGGCAAGTGAAGTTGCAAAGGTGATTTTAGGCTTGGCTGGCGTGAAGGACCTTTGGATTCGAAGCCGCGGTTCCACGAGGACTGTGCCGTCTTATGCTTACGCGATTTTTGACGGGTTAAAGAAGACTTATGGTCTTGTTACTCAGGCGGATTGGGTGAGGTAAGTTGACTGAAAAAACTGCTGAACGGAAATGTTTTGCTGTAGTGAAAGTCCGAGGGACAATCAGTGCTCAACGCGAAGCCAGAGAAACCCTTGAGCTATTTCGTTTAGCCCATACTAACCATGCAGTACTCATCGATAACCGACCGTCGTTCATGGGCATGCTGTACCGCGTGCAGAACTATGTCACGTGGGGCGAAATCTCAAAAGAAACCTTGGCGTTAATGCTGCAGAAACGCGGAAGACTCGCTGGCGGCAAGAAACTAACAGATGAAGCCGTGGAGAAGCTCGGTTACAAGTCAATCGATGCACTCGCCGAGGCAATAGCAGACTGCAAAGTAGAATACCAGAAGCTGCCGGACGTGCAACCTGTTTTCAAGCTGCATCCCCCAAAGAAAGGCTTCAAAGGAAAAATCAAGAAAAGCTATGTTACAGGCGGCGAAGCAGGCTACCGAGGCGAAGCCATAAACGACCTCATAAAACGCATGGCTTAGTTTCGCGGAGTCAAATGCCAAAGGAACAGGTAGCCAACTTAGGATTATTTTTCAGTTTTTTCCGGTGTTCCTTTATCCAAAAATTGTGGTGTGAAGCACCATTAAATTCCAGTGTAACATTTTTAGGGTATGTGCGGCTTATGGCTTTTCATCTTTTATGAGAGTGCTCGAGAATGTTGTCACAGCTGAACTGTAGCCGCTGTTAACGCCAAGTGATGTAGTCATGTTGAATTGCACGGTGCTTTGGATTTGCTTGCAGCTGCCAAATTCTAAATATGATTCCCCTGAAACGCCGACATACTCCAGATTATCAAATTGATTTTGGATTTGTTGAGAGCTAGTTCGTGTAAACTCAATCTTGAAGACTTTAAAGTTACCAGCTTTAACTTCAAGGTTCTGAATGGTTACGAATTTTACGATTATTTCTGCCTCGGGAGTAGCTGTAACTGCACAGGTTGCTGGAATTCGCCATGTATCTCCCACTTTGGCTTCTGACTGGTTGAAGAATGCCGTTTCTATCGGGCTGCCACTGTTAGCATATTCGGCGTATTCGGGATATTGCTGAAAAGCAACCGGTAATAGCGTGAGAAGATTGATAATGTCAGCTTCTTTGACATTCATAAGGTATGATGTTGAAGTGGAATTGTCTGCCATACTTGAAGCGGTTGTATATTTCAGAGTATATGTGTCTTCATTAATGCTTAAAACTTCAACTGTTAGGGTGATTTGGGTGGTGAAGTTTGTTGAAGACTTGCCAATTTGGCTAGAAGCCGATATAGTGATGTCGTATGTGAGTTTTTCGCCTGGAACGTAATGGACGCCTAAAGAAATAATTTCAGCTTCGCTAGAAGGCACAAGAAATATTGTTGCTGTGACTACTGTGATGATTATGATAGCAGCAGCAGTTACGTGTAGTTTCTTTCTAAACCTCTTATTGCTTGGCGCTTGTCCTATCGGTTGTCGCCGAGGCGCAGGAGAATCAATTGAATTCAAGAATTTGGTTAGCATTTTAATCCTCTAAAAACTAGCGCTTACTGCCTTTCTTTTTTCGAATCGCAACAGCAACTGCTAAAGCCACTATCACGGCCGCTACTACGACAACTGTAACGATAGTGTAGAACGTTGGTTGTTCCAATCCCAGGATTTGAGGGCTCCACATGTTTGTGGCAATTGCTGTTACAGTGAGAGTTAAGTCCTCAATGTACCAGCCCGTCTTTGTTGTCACGTTTTTATAAAATTCCGTCGTCGCAATGAACAAGCCAGTAGCTTTATCCCATTCCTTGTGCCTAAGCTTGTCTTGCCCGTATGTTACAGTTCGGGTTGCGCCTAACACTGTTTTCTGCTCTTCACTTTGAATGGTCACGTTAACGGGTGTACCCGTGTGCAGTGAGTAATCATAAAATTGTTCTCCCTCACCAAGATTCGCAGGAATAATTATCCACCCTTCAACGTTCCCTTCAGTGAAATTGAATTTCCAAATGGCACTGCCCACTGTCCCATTAGCATACCTAGACGTAAGATTCACTGAGAACGCTGCCTCCTCAACCGGAGGCAAAACCTCTATTCTAAACCACCTAACATCATGCGTCGGAGGCATAGCACCAACACCAGCTACGCTAACTTCATACTCGATCCAATCTCCTTCCTTGACACCCACCGAAAGCTCACCATAAACAAACGTGGGTAAGGCAACGATTGAAACAGAAACTAATATGCACGCCAGAATTGACGCAGTAAAGTCTTTCATTTCTCATCGAAATAAATACGGGTTTATTTGGAGATTAAAGCGTTTTTATCAAGGTTTCTTGACTAAACACGCTGCGAACACCCGTTTTTAGTCAACATTTCTTGACAAACCAGCATATTTGCCGTCTAATACTATCCTAATAGAAGTAGCATGCAGAAAACGGGGAGGGGCTGTCTACTCGCACAGCGAGGTTCAGTACTATAAATAGGGGGGCTATAGTCTTTTCCGAGCATAACAGATTTAAAAACCAAGTGTTGCTGAAGCTGAGCTAGAACTTGTTTGTGGCCGTTGTGCTGGCTTCAGCTTTTTCTATGATTCGGTTAAGTGTTTCTTTTTGGATTCCTGTTTTCCTGGCAAGCGCAGCTGGTTTTTCCTCAAGCAACTGTTTCATCAGCACTATTCCCGAGTTAACCAGTTTGCTTTTCGTTGCACGCTTCATGCCCCTAAGACAGCTTATCGGGTACAAGTTGTTTTCTTCAATCATGCTCTGCAAGCTGAGGTCTGGTGGTGAGTTCCATCCGATTTGGAGGATGTTTCTGCATTCGCCGTAGCGTCTTGCATGTGTTGAGTATCTGGTGTTGGTGACTATCATTGCCCTGTCTATTTTCAGGTCGCAGCTGCCGTATTGAAAACCCTCCATAACATCTTCCAGAATTGCTCTGGCTATTCGGCTTTCATCCAGCCCAGTTGGCGTGTGATAGTTCACGTGGTGTTTTGCTTCAACAAAATATGTTAAGCCACCTTTTTTTGCGATGGCATCAACCTCATGTTCCACGCATTTTCCCGGCACAATCCTGTTCGGAGACACCTCGAAACCTTTGTGTGCCAGCAAAACCTGCACGAAAACTTCAAATTCTGGCTTCGAATCCATAAGGCTTAAGCCTCTTCTCAAATCAAGAAGATGCCTAATCGCAGGCTTGTAACTGCGCAGCAACCTAAACGTCATCTGCAAAATCTTATTGGTTGGTATGCCGTCGTACAGTTGTTTTTCAACCTTTCCTGCGACATCATCCGCAATTTTCCTGCTTACACCAATCCTTAAGCAAGTGTTAATAATTTTCTCTCGGTCAAATAACTGCCGATTGCCATCAGCCTTCGTTACAAAAACGCTCAACGCTTGCACACACCCTGTTATCTACCTGTTGAATGCAAGATTAAATATGCTTTCCGCAATCAGCGTTCTCGACTGGACCTGCAGAATGTTCAGCCTGTCAGGTTCCAATAGTAGATTCGAGAATAATTGTCTGCTACCGGAAACTCAGGGTCATCATAAACTATATCCAAATCCGTACCGTACTGCTTAAGAAGAGTGCGCGAAATTTCCCAAATCTGCGGAGATTTCTCGTCAGGTCCCCAGAAACCCCAAATCCAGTCTTCAGCGTGTCTCATTCCCCAACCGTAGTTTTCCGGCAGAACAAGGACCGCTTCCGCTTGGCACTTAGATAATTTTCTCGGGTTCTCTTTTATCTCATTCCACAATTTTTCAAGAGCTTCGAAATGCTCATCCGTTAAGGTTCCGTATGGGTTACCTTCAATTTGTGGGTAGTTAAATATCACTACGTATTCAGCTCCTGCTTGGTAAGCCGTTAGCATCTGGTTATAGATTTCATCTCCATTATCCAAGTAAGGTTCTTCATTATACTTCCAAGTGACTATCGCTCCCCAAGACTTGTTCTGCAGTTTCGCAGCTCCTCTAATGAGCGCTATGTCTTGAATATAACTTTGGTTCCAGCCGAACTGTGCGAACATGACGTCGTATCCGCCTAGGTAGTCAAACCAGTAGAGCAAATAATCAGAAGTGAACGTTGTGATGCCCGCATTTCTCAAGGATCGGTGACCTCCGTTGCTTTCTAGTATCATTTGGAACCATTCTGCTTCTGTGTCGTAGTTTGCTGGTTGGGGTCTGGTGAGGTTTTCCATTTTTTCCTCTAAATCTGCAAAGATTTGGTGGAGTATTGAAAGCCGGGATCCGCTTTTAAAAAAGCTTGAATAGTTAAGGAAGAAGTTAAACCAGTCGTAGTCAAGTTGGATTCCAGCTGGTTCGTCATCGTAATATGCTCCTAAAAACTGGTCGCCGTACCGCTGTTTGGCTGATTCAAACCATGGAAACTGCCATGTCCAAACTCTGTCGTAGGTCCAATTAACGCCTAGATTGACTATGATGTTCAGTCCAGAAGATACTGCATAATCACAGATTTCTGTTGTGGCGGTTTCGTTAGTGCTTATAGCGCCTGACTGCAGAACAAAAAGATTAGTGTAATCTTTTACTTTATCGATTAGCAGTTTGGCTTCTGCTGTTGTGTTGCCGCAAAAGGTGACTCCGACGTAGAAAGTATTTGTTTCCGTGGTGCTGCTTATTATCGAGTGCGAAATGAGGAATGAAGCAGTTAAGATTAGAGCGATTAGTATTGTGGCAAAAAAGGCTGGTTGCTTCATTTTTCTTTACACTTTGTTCTTTTTGTCCAAGCCGTTTTGGGTTTTTTGTAGATGATGCTTCTTTATTACAGCTACGGATTTGCAGTCATGTTTACACTGTTGCTTCCGAAGCTTTAATTTTTTGTTTAACCGTGTAGCGTCTACTTCTTTTTCGGTTTGATTTTTCCGTTGAAGCTTCTCATGGTTTCTTCACAGACGGGTTCGTTCCATTCGCACACGCCTTTGATTATTTCGGTTAAATAGTATTCGAATTCTTCTTTTGACAGGTCGCTGGAGCAATCCACACGGTAGACTATTTCCCCTTTTTCTCTGCTTGCAGTAAGCGAAACCAAAACGTTGCCTTTGCTCAAACTGTTCAACCTCGAACACTTCTAATTTAGCAGGTTCCAGATTTAAGCTGTTCTACACTTCGTGTGCGGAGCCAAAAAGGAACCAAAACAGATAAAAAGTTGCTTCTGTATCCATCACAGCAACCAACATGAGGACTAGACATGCCATCTGAAATCTTTGACGTAGAAAAATTCGTGGAAATGAGCGAAAACGCAAAGTACTGCCAAGTCAAACGGCTAAAAGATACCGTGAAGCTTAAACTTCGCACACCAAACAAACTATACACCCTGAAAGTAGAACCCATAAACGCGGAAGAAACCATCAAAAAACTCAAATGCGAAATCCGAGAACTCTAAATCCACCTTTTCCAATAAAACCATTGTTTCTCAAGCTCTCGGAAGGGACTGTAGCTCCCTATATTAGATTCTATTTGGGGTTCGTTTAGGTTTGTTAGTAACAAGTTCATCCAGAGCAAACTTGTCTATACTTTGATGATTCAGTTCAAGAAAGGGGAATACTGTTAAGCGGTTGCGTTTACAATAGAGGACGCAAAGAAATTGGTAGAAGCATGGTTCAAATACTTGACTGAGCTAGATGGAGTTAAGTTGTTTAGAAAAAATAAAATGACAAGCATTTCCATTGCAAGTGTTCGCTTTTAAAGTAGCGTTTGACCAAGCGAAGGAAAATATGCTTTGTAGATAAACGCTTTGAGAGAGATGCTGTTCACAGTTCTATTACATTGCCTGCTTCGTATATTATTAGAAATGAACGTGCAACACCTAGTTCCTTATCTATTGTACTAATTTTTACGTCCAAAATCTTAGCGCCGCGTTCCTGCAAACCATACAGTAAAGTATTGAGTTCATTTGTTGTTGGTTGGGTTCGACGAATAGTACCTACATCTTCATAAACATATACAAACTTTGACACTTAATCACCGTTAACAAGACAACAAAAAATATATTTAGATTTTCTGGATTTTTTGGGTGACTAAACAATAGAGCGAATTGCTTTTTGGTCGATGCTTTCACTTCCTTGGCTGTTGTGTTAAAAGGATTCGTCTTAAGGGCCGATATTCCTAAGATTGGAAGAACTGCCATCCAGAAATCTGTTAAGTATAAGTAGTCCCTGTAAACGTTGACCCAGATTGAAACAAGGTCGTAGATGATGAAGTAGCTGCCCAGCAAGATTAATGAGATACCAACCAGTCTTGTGTCGACTTTTCTTTTTTGGTAAAGAATTAAACAGGCTGCTGATGTAATTATACCTGCAATTAACAAGGTCAAACATGAATTAACAGCGCCTACAATGCTGGCTACGTTTGCCTGTTGAGGACCTAACGGAGAAACCGTGTCTAACCAAAAAAACAAGTACTTAACCCAAAAACCCTAAACTACTGCTGGTGTACCAATTGCTATCCAGTTCAGGATTAAAGCATGATTATGGGGCTTTCCAAGGTTACGCCTTAGCGTCAGAAAGGGCAGAGCAATAAGCAGTGCTTGCAGTAGGAACGAAAGCCCAACATAAATATTAACGAAAGTCCATGAAAGAGCAACCCCTAAAAGATGATGAATACTGGATGGTATTAGCAGCAGGAAGAACAACGCCTCAAAAAACAATACTTTTCCGAGTCTATCACGATTTTTCTTATCATTTTTTATGAACAGTACTGTACACTGAACAGCAAGTACGGCGCCAATTAGAGCCAGAAAGTAGCCTGCTGAGGTTGCATACTCTTGGATAATGATAACACTGGATTGCAGAGTGGCAATATTCATCTCTCCTAAAAACATGACAATGTTGAATGTGATTTAGTAAACCCAAAATGTGCTATATGCTGCCTAATAGATACTGTAAGCCAAAAACGAAAAAGCAACAATTAGCAGTGAAATCTTTAGATGATTAGTCAAGTCTATTCGATTCAAATTCTATTATCCTTCTTCTTTGTCGGACACAAAGGATTAATGCATAGATTCCAGGGCCGATTGCCCCGAATATAAATCCGTACGATAGGCCAATCGCAGCTTTTACAAGCGTTACCCGTGGGCTTCACTGAGCCTTTCTGAGGCAGAGGAAAAGATGTTTTGCAGGTGCCTTCAAAATAGTTTGTACAACCAATGAAGCGTTTGCCTGAAGTTCGCGACCGCAGAATCACTAGTTTCCCGTTCTTGCAGGCGAGACACGAGCCGATTACCCGTTCTTCTAGCCGCGCCTTCATCAGGCCTTGGCTTAACCGCTCCCCGATTAACCGCTCATTGTTTTTCAATTGTTCCGTCACGGGCTTTAGAATCTCAATTGTATCCTTCAAGACGTTTTCTCTTGTTTCGTTTCCCTGCTGAATATTATTCATTCTTTCCTCAAGCTTTCGGGTTAACTCTATCGACACAACAGCTGGGCAGTACTCGTTGAGGACGTCAACAACTTCCAAGCCGAGGTCGGTAACCACGATTCTTTCCTCGCGAGTGTACTTCCTTTTGTTCAAGGTTTGGATGATTCCCGCGCGGGTTGCTTTGGTGCCGATTTCCTCTTTCTCCATCCGCTTGAGCAGACTGCTGGGATTGTACCGTGCAGGCGGCGCTGTAAACTTGTCTTCCAACACCACCTGTTTAACAGCGACCTTCTGTCCTTCTTCCATCGACGGCAAAACCGCATCCGCAGACTTGAAATACGGTGTATAGAAGCGAATCCATCCCTCCTCTAAGGTGCGTCTTCCATTCAAGTGGAACCTATTTCCGTTAATGTTGATGGCGACTTTTACGCTCTGCATGACTGCTGGCTCGCCGAAAACCGCCATGAACCTTCGGACAACAAGGTCCCAAATTCTTCTTTCCGCGCTGTTGAGGCTTTTTTCAGGCAGGTTTCCAGTCGGGTAAATAGCGGGGTGCGCAAGGTCTATCTTTTTTCCCTCGTTTGGCTTCAACGCTGGCTTAGCGAGAAGCTCTAATGCGTCTTGCTTATACTCGGGGATTCTGCCCAGCTTCTTCAATATTGCCGCGTAGCCAATTTGGGGCGGCAGTTTTTGACTGCTGGTTCGAGGATACGATATTAACGCAGCCAAGTACAAACGTTGAGCGATGCTAGAAGTGCGCAGCGGCGTGTATCTAAAAAGCCGGTAAGCTTCGCTCTGCAGCGAACCCAAATCAAAAGGTAACGGCGGCATCTGCTGAAACGTTTTCACCGTTACCTTCTCTGTTTCGCCATCTATGTCTCGGCAATCTTCAATTATCTTTTCGGCTTCTGTTTTCATTTCGACTGGGTTGTTTTCGTACTCCGCTTCAAGAACTCTGCGTCCGACTTTGACTCTGGCTTCTATGTTCCAGTAGGGTATTGGAACAAAACATTTTATGCTTTTTTCCCGTGTTTCAAGAAACTTCAGCGTTGGACCCTGCACACGTCCAGTGCTGAGTGTGGCGTATCGTCCACTGTAGTTTTTCGTTGCCGCCGTCAAAGCTCTGGACAAGTTTATCCCGTATAGCCAATCCACTTCATGCCTTGTCAACCCAGCCGCTATAAGCGCAAAATCCAAACTAGATAATGGTTCAGTGTACGACTTTTCCAGCTCCTCTTTTGTAAGAGTCGAGTACTTCATCCGTCGAGCCACATTTTCCTTGCCGCCGCAAGCATACTTCAGAATAGAGTAGCCGATTATGCTTCCTTCAATATCGTAGTCGCATGCATCAATGAATTTGTCTGCGTTCTCTGCTAGTTTTGAAATGACCTTAAGCCAAGTGCGAATCAGTGATGCACCACGTTCAGCAAGGTGCCGTGGAACCCAGTGAAAATCGAAAACCGGGTAGCCCCTTCCCGCCTTTTTTTTGCCTGCAACCGTGTATAAATGCCCTAAAGCTGGAACCACAACTATGTTCCCGTTCCTTTTCGCCAAGTAGTAGGGCACTCCGTTCTCCACTTTCTTTGCGGCTTTTCCCTCAGCGTCCAAAGCCGAGGCTATCCTGCTAGCCGCATCAGGCTTCTCAGTTATTATTAACGTGTAGCTTCTCAACAGCCGTGAACCACACCTCAGCATTGAAAGCCTCTCCTCAAAAAGTTACCGCTTGCCTAACTCTTGCGTTGCAAACATGATTGTGGCTCAAAAATGTTTAATAACTCATCACAGTGAAGATTTCACACTGGTTGCCAGGTAGCATAACGGTGGGTGAAACACATGCTCGAGGGTTTGGGTCTACTGCCTAACGTAGCCATTCTTATTGCAGCGCTAGCTGTCTTAACTAAGGCTAGCGACTTAACAATCACTCATTCCATGAACGTGGCAAGCGTAACAGGACTGGGAAAAACAACAGTAGGATTCATACTAGTTGCTTTTTCAACATCCCTGCCCGAACTTTTCGTCGCCATCTTTTCAGTATTAAACCCAGATAACGTGGGTGTTTCAATTGGAAACGTCTTAGGCTCTAACATAATCAACATTTGCCTGATACTAGGCGTCTGTTTCCTTCTAATATCTCTAAAATATCCTGAGAAATCTAGCGTGTTACCCAAAATGGCAAAGGAGGAACTAGGAAGCCTCTATTTTGGCATTTTCGTAGCCTCAATTGTTCCGCTGGCTCTGATTTACATCGGATACGCAAGCCGTTTCGTCGGAGTCATGCTTTTAGCATTTTTTATCTACTACTTGTTCCAGCTTTCAAAATCGCGAACCCCTACTGAGCAGTCACTTTCAAAAACAGAAAAAAGCAAACTAAAAAAATACGCAGCCCTCACAATTCTCGGCGCTGTAGGCGTTGTTATTTGCGCTAATTTTATAGTTGAATCATCGTCTATCCTAGCTGAGAGTGTAGGCATACCACCAGTCGTTATAGGTGCTACAGTTGTTGCTTTTGGTACAAGTGTTCCCGAGTTATCGACAAGTATTGACGCAGTTAAAAAAGGGCATTTGGAGCTGGCGTTAGGCAACATAATTGGCAGCTGTTTCATGAACATCACTTTGATTCTCGGAATAACCTTAGTTGCATCAACCTTTACCATTAACATGAGCGCCTTTTCCAACGTGGCAATTTTCTCGTTGATAACGAACCTTCTCTTATGGTATTTCCTGTCAAACGAAAGAGTAGCCCGGCGCGAAGGAATGGTTCTGCTTTTCTTATATGCGCTGTTCATAGCCATCAGCCTTGGTTGGATACAGATTGCACAAACTACCTGAGCAGATGCTTAATGTATTACGCGCTGGACAAGCTGTTCTAACGCCCGTTTAACAGAAAATCTTAACTTCTACTCGTCTAAAAATAGAGAGTTAAAAACGGATGGTTTCAGTTTGGACCCAGCTGTAATGGCTTTCCTTGTAGCGGCAGTGATTATCGTTCTAGGCTTCTTAGGTGAAGAGTTCTTCAACCGTACAAGCATCCCTGACTCAATCCTTTTGCTCCTGTTCGGAGTGGTGCTGGGACCCATTTTCCAACTGTTCGCTCAGGAAGAACTGCTTGCGATTACACCATATTTTGCTGCTTTAGCCCTTATCATCATTCTCTTTGACGGCGGCTTAAACATGGACATACGTGAAGCCGTCAGGAACAGCCCAAGAGCTTTAGTTTTGGCGATCACTGGATGGATATTAAACGTGGTGGTAACAGCTGTTTTCTGTAAATACTTACTTGGTTGGCGTCTTCTGAACGGTTTGCTGTTGGGCAGCATAGTCGGCGGTGGCAGTTCAATAATAGTAATAGCGTTAATTAGAAAACTGAAAGTCACTGAAAAAATTGAAACCGTGCTCAGTCTCGAATCCATTTTAACTGACGTGCTGTGCACAGTAGGCGCATATACAGCGATTAACATTTTACTTCAAGAAGTGGCTGCAGAAGGCGTCTCAACCGGTATAGACATGTACGCTGCCTTAGGTTCTGTTGCCACGGCATTTGGTGTAGGCATTCTTGTAGGTTTAGGTTTCGGCGTTGCTTGGCTTGTACTTTTGGAAAGAATTAAGGGAAAACCCAACGCGTACATGCTAACCTTAGCCATGCTGTTTCTGACCTTCGTAGTAGCTACAAACCTAGGTGGGAACGGCGCTCTTTCAGCTTTGTTTTTTGGCTTGATTATTGGAAACTCGCGTCACATCGGAAGACAGATAAAATTCCGAACTACCATCTCAATTGACGAAAACGTGCGTGACTTCCACAGTCAAATAAGCTTTCTAATTCGTTCTTTCTTCTTTGTCTTCACAGGTCTCCTTTTCAGTTTTTCATCTTTCACGTCAGTCCTTATCGGCCTAGTCTTATCATTCGCTTTTCTCGGAATTCGATTTGTTGTGGTTAAAATGGCCACCGTCAAATCCGAGTTGAAAACATACGAAACTTTAATGTCAGTGATGTTTCCCCGAGGTTTAGCCGCAGCAGTATTAGCTTCAATACCCCTCACATCAGGTGTGCCTGGCTCTCAAGTTTTCCCAGAAATCGCGTTTATAGTGATTCTAACTACAATCATAGTCTGCACAATTGGAGTCGCCGTGCTTAAGAAACGCCAATCTTGATGCCGAAAGAAACTGTCGCTGCAAAATTTGGTTGTTTACTTCAACTGGAAGTTAGTAACGATTAAATATGTCGCAGATGTTACTTTTGTTATTTCGGGAAGTGAAAATGTAGTGCCCCAACGCGTCATCTGTAGTGGATGTAACCACGTATTGTATGAAGGCCCAGACCTTAAACCTCCCGACGAAATTCTCCAACAGCATGATGGAAAATGCCCTAAATGCGGCAAAAAGCTGTCTTTGCTACCTATCGACGTCGAAGTAAAACCTATGAAATAAGCGTTCTCGGTGGATAATACTGAAGGAGAACCTCGAAGTCAGCATACTCCTCTTTTTTTAGAAGCACAATCCCGTTTGAAATCATAGCCGTGAATTGAGCTAAAAACCCAAGTTTAAGCTCCCGTGGTTGCTGTGCATAACGTGAAGTCAGTATAACTCTTTCTGCTAAACATTGGTTCGTTTTTGGAAAAGCAATAAATAAACGACGATTGTGATATAAACAATTATTAACTACAAAAACAAATAGGAACCCTCACACTATGAAGATTGCTCAGGGTAAGGGAAGGAGATACTGTTGAAGGAACGACTCGTTAACGGTCTTAAATCTTTTGGAAGGCTGCGCATCCAAACGAACCACGCCTCCATAATCTGTTATTCTGCTTTACTTCTAATACTCTTCATTGCCTTTACAATTCGCGTTTTACCAATACGCTGGGAGATACCCACAGGCACTTTAAGACTTAACGAATTTGACCCCTATTACCAATTCAGTCTAACAAATAAAATGGTTCAGGACGGTTTGTTCTCGCCTTATTTGGAAAACGACGGCCAAGGTTGGATAAACTACCAACAATGGTATCCCGGTGGATTGGACATGTTTAATTCGTTGCCTTCATTACCTATGACTGCGGCAGTACTTTATACTATCATCTCTTGGTTGGGCGTTAACGTCGATTTGATGGCGTTCTGCTCGCTTTTTCCAGTAATCTTCGGCACCATATCTTGCTTGTTAATATATCTCGTCGGTAAAGACATGGGTGGAAAATCAGTTGGTTTATTCGCAGCGCTTTTTCTAGCGTTGGCACCATCTTTCCTCCAGAGAACAGCACTGGGCTTCTTTGATACTGAAGTTTTAGGAATTGTAGGGCTTTTATCTTTTACTCTTCTGTTTTTGAGGGCAATCGATAAAAACAGGACCCTGCGTTCATCATTATTTTACTCTGCGGGAGCTGGTTTGGCATTAGCCTATTTCATTGGGGCTTGGGGTGCAGCTTACTATCTGCTGGGTTTAGCTGTCCTTTTTGTTTTCGCGTTAGTCTTGTTGAAAAGATATAGCCAAAGGCTTTTGTTGTCCTACAGCTTAACTTTCGGTTTGGCACTTGGCATAGCCGTAAATATTCCCTATATCTCGCTAGACTACCTGACTTCAGCGGTAGTGCTACCAATTGCAGCCATGTTCCTTATGCTTTGCATTCTGGAAGTTTTGCGCCATAACGTGTCCTCAAGAACCAAAGTGATGCTTACTGCCGCATCACTTATTGCAGTAGTTGGAGGGTTCGTTGCTCTGTGGCAACTTGGCTACATGGAAGGCATCGCAGGAAAGTTCATTTCAGTGTTGGATCCCTTTGTTCGTTCAGCTGCTCCGTTAATAGAGTCCGTAGCTGAACACAGGATATCAGCTTGGGGAAACATTTACTACGAGCTCGGTTTAGGAATAATCTTCTTCTTAGCAGGCTTGTACTTCGCATTGCGAAATCCCACTAACAGGAACGTTTTCCTGTTGCTTTTTGGTGCAACATCACTTTACTTCGCGGCTTCTATGGTTCGTTTGCTTGTTATCTTTGCGCCAGCGTTTGGTCTTCTGGCAGCAATGGGAATCCTTGGTGTAATGAAGCCATTTTACACTTTGTTAAAGGAAACACCGCAATTAGCCATAAAATCAAAGCGCAGGCTAGCACGTGTAAGCAAAGAATATAGTGGCGTCGTGGTTTTTCTGGTGTTTATGCTTTTAGTTACAAACTTCGCGTTTTCTCCTCAAAGCGGTGGCGTGCCACGTGTGTATGGTTCAGCCTACTCGCCTCTAACCGTTACTGCATCCAGTCTCCCATTAAGCGGTGATCACCTTTCTGAACCAGCGCAGGAGTGGCTGGACATGCTGAGCTGGACCCGGAATAATCTTCAATCAACAACTGTCGTATGTTCTTGGTGGGATTACGGGTATTGGCTAAGCATAATGGGCAACGTCACAACTTTAGCCGATAACGCTACGGTGAATTCTACGCAGATAGAGAACATAGGCTTCATTTTCATGGCACCTGAAAATCTGTCTATGGTAATGCTGGAACAGTATAACGCCAAATATATACTCGTCTTCACAACTTTAGGTCTAGCGTCATCTTCCGATGGTAGCTACTATATCGCTCAATCTGTGGGTTACGGTGATGAAGGAAAATGGTCGTGGATGGCGAGGATTTCAGGCCAAGCGCGCGATAGGTTCATACAAGATGGGTACCTTAGCGAAGACGAAGCGTGGACTGACGAATCAGATTTCGGAGCCTACAACGACAATGGCGCTTGGGAGTGGAATAATGCTGGTACGAACTCTACGGTGTACAAGCTACTGAGCTGGGCGAAGCAATCTTGGGTAGATAACGCGTCCGGTTCATACACAGTATATGCAGACGAAGAGGGTGTAGAACCCACCTATTTCAAACAAGCATATTTCGCTGGCTTGGAATTAACTCTTGCTGAAGCAGCAGCTAAATATAGCGGGCTCATACCAGTTGTTGCGTTGTACGAGATTGACTGGGACGCTTACTATGCGGCTACAGGATAATCCTAAGGAAGCGAAGACTTGTTTCCAAAAGTTCCCGACCAGCACAAGACAGGCAAACCATTAATTCCAAATGGGATAGGCGTACTCTACGTCCTATTCACAACTGTCTATCTTTTCTTGATTTATTTCAGCGGTATCGCTCCCGCCTCAAACGGAGTTTCCGAACCGCTAACGTTGGCGGTATGCATCTTATTCGGGGGGTTCATGGGCTTGCTGGACGACTGGATGGACCTTAAATGGCGATACAAGGCTTTTATGCCTTTAATCGCCGCTCTTCCCCTGATATACCTGACACTTGCGGATCCATTTGCTCGAACATCAATATCGTTGCCGCTTCTAGGCGTGATAGATTTTGGTCAAGCATACTATTTCTTGGTAATTCCCTTAATCATAATGATAGTCACTAACACAGTAAACATGCTAGGCGGACTGAACGGTTTAGAATCACTCTGCCCAGCTATAGTTTTGATGGGGTTAATGGCGCTGTCGCCTATGCACCTAGTTTTGATGCTTGGACCATTAATTTTCTGGCTGATCCTTACAGGCTTTAACCTTCAAGGCAAGATTTTCGTTGGCAACTCAGGTTCATTCGCCATGGGAATGACTGTGGCTTCGTTCGCAGTAATAACGGACCTGAAACTACCTCTGCTGATTTCGATTATTCCCTACGTTTTCAACTCTTCTCTGATACTATTAACTATTTTCTTCACTAAGAATAGAGCAAAAGTCACGTTTGACGGAAAAAAACTTGTGGCTGACCACCGGAAAAGCTTGGTCACGCTCATAACCTATCGGCGACCATTAACGGAGCGCAAAGTGGTTGCCGTAATTTCGTTGATTGTATTGTTTTTCACGTTGGCGGCAGTGGCTACCTCGTTGCTTGGACCACATTTAGCGTTTAGCTAACCCTCATTAGTAGCTTGCTGTTTCTGTTCAGTAAGTTTTAATAAGACATTCATGTGTGGATTATGCTTGTTAAGCGGGTAAGTGGACCTCCACCCGTTCCGCTGTTGAAATAAACCCCGGTGTCGGAGGAGAAAACAAACTTGAAAATTCAAAGTAAAGATACAACGCTAATTGGATTATATGCCGCGCTCTACGCGGCGCTAGTTGTTGTTCTCGGAGGATTTTCTTATGGGCCTATTCAGGTCCGTATTGCAGACTCATTGCTCGCTGTTGTTCCCTTACTCGGTTTACCTGGAGTTCTAGGTCACACGCTTGGAGTGTTCATTGCTAACATGTTCTCAACAGTTGGCTTAATTGACCTACTTAATACGATACCGTCATTTGCTATGTCCTTTGTAGTCTACTATGTCTACAAACGAACTCAGAATGACTATACTGTAATCGGAACCTGCGTCGCTTACTCGGTTGTCCTAGGCGTAACTGTCGGATGGATGCTATCTTACGTGTACTCTTTACCCCTGTTGCTCACTATGGCTTACGTAGCCGTCGGAAATACTATTGCAAGTGTGCTCATCGGCTGGCCACTGTTTAAGGTACTAAAGAAAACTGGCGTTTTCCAAAAGTGGCGTACAAGCAATAAAAATCAGGAAGCTAAGGTATAGATATATGAAGCAAACAACAAAGTGTGTGGTCGTGCTTAGCGGAGGACCCGATTCAACAGTTGTCGCTTACTGGGCAAAAAGTCAAGGATACGACGTAAGCTGTATATCCTTCAAGTACGGACAAATCGCGGATAAGGAAACTAAACATGCAAAGCTCATAGCAAAGAGCATAGGTGCGCCAATTAAAGTCATTGATATGAACAATCTGAAAGAGCTCTTCATGGGTGTCACATCGCTCTGCGACCCCAGCATTGCCTTAACCTCAACGTTCAGCCAGCCCATTATTGTGCCTTTCCGAAACGCCATATTCCTCTCTGTTGCAGTATCCTACGCCGCAAGCATCTGCGCGAATAAGATTTTCTACGGTGCACACGGCTCCGACGCCGCATTCTACCCTGACTGCCGAGAAGAATTCTACAAGTCAATGGAGCAAACGGCTAAGCTGGGAACTGAGATGAACATCGAAATCAAGGCACCGTTCAGTGGCATCCCCAAATCAGAACTATTGAAGATAGGTGCATCCCTTGGCGTTCCGTTCCATCTAACTTGGTCCTGCTACTTGGATGGAGCAAAGCACTGCGGAAAATGCGAGTCATGTGTAAACCGCAAGAAAGCCTTCAAGGAAGCAGGTGTTGCTGACCCAACGGAGTACGTTGAGTGAACATAGCTACGCCAAAAACCTTTCCAGTTTGGTTAAGCCGATGATTTCGTCGAAGCTTAAGCCTAAAGCGTCTAAAACCTGCTCGAAAGTGGACTGCAAATAAGCAATGTACTTGTCAACATCCACCTCGTTTTTTGTTGCCAACTCAACAGGCTTCACGTGCGGTTCCCTGATGGTTTTGACGAAGCTGATTAAGTCGCCTGCTCTTATCTCAACTCCGCTTTCTTGCAGAATCCTGCCGGCTTTGACGTGCTGCGGCGTGGTTTTCGTGTAACGGTGAAGGTCGTCGCCCAAGACTACGTGGAACGCAAGCTCGCTTATGTTTTCCCATTCTCTTCGTTTCAGCCGCAGGTAACGGTTACGGACTATGTTGGCGATGTCTTTCTTCGCCTTCTCGAATTCCGCGGGGTTTTTAACTTGTGCAAGGCGCTCCTTCATCTTGTTAAAGGCGTCTTTGATGAATATGGGAATATGTTTTTTCTTGCCCGTTAACCCTTTAACGTCAACTGTCCCATCTTCTAGAACGCCGAGGTAATTCTTTTTGCGGCTGCTGAAAACAGCATACCTGTAGATTTTCTCCACGTCTATACCCATTTTCAGTTCATGCTCAGTCCAACGGCTTATCTCTGCGATTTGTTCTTTGGAAGGGTTCTTGAGGAAGAGGCTGTCCGTATCACCGTAAAGAACTTGGATGCCCATCCCCTCAGTGTGGTCACGTATCTGTGTTATGGAATGCCTGCCGATGGCGGCTGTAGCTTCAGCCACTGGCGGACAATACAGGTCAAAGCTGGAGGCGCCGAACACGCCGTAACTGGCGTTCAAAATAACTTTCAACGCGCCCTGAGCAACGTTGTACCAGCTTCGCAGCTCTTCAGGCAAGCTTCTGTCCTTGGCTTTCAGCTTGTACCATCGCACTCGCAGGTCTCTCAATGAACCAATTAGAAGACTTTCGAGAGCACGTTTTTTGATGCAAACCCAGTTTGGCGTGTCAGGAACTATGTTTGTTCGGCATTCTGGGTGCGGGCAGAGTATGGATTGGTAGCCGAGGTTCCACACTTTTATTATTGACGGGTACAGGCTTGGAAAGTCCATTACCGCCACGTTGAAGTGGACTCCGGGAACGGGTTCGACGACTATGGCGCCTTTGTATTTTTTGCCTTTTATTATGGCTGTTGTGGCGGTTTTGCCTTTTTTAGCTAATATGTCCTCAGAGTTTGGAATCAGTATGTTTCTTTTTCTATGCTCGCGGTGCATGAAGTTTCGTATCCACCGTGATACGCCTTGGCGGCTCACGTCCTCCATGGGCATGCTGCTGATTCGCGACAAAACCAAAATCAGTTTCATGGCTAACTCGTCTTCGTAGCTGGTGAGCTTGTAGGTTATTTCTGAGTCTCTGAGGCAGTACCTTGCAAGTTCAGTGTAGTTGAGTTCCCCGAAGGTTTTTTCCAGTTGGATCTTTTCTACTCCGATTATGCCGCTGCCGACTTCGGCGAGTGTTATGTCGCGATAACGGTTTTTGAAGGCGTAAATCTTGATTGCCCTGTTGAAGAAAAACCTGTACAAGTCAATGTGTATACCGTATTTCAGCAGGCAAACCCGCTTGCCGACGTCGATTGGGATTTCGTTTTTTCTTATGCCAAGGTTCAGGGCTCGGTGGCTCAGGTAGCGCAGGTCAAAGTCGTCGCCGTTATACGTCAATATGAACGGGTAATCCCTCAACACTTCAAATACTGCCCTGAGCAGGTCTGCTTCATTTTCAAAGTACTCCAGCTTCACGTCCGCAGGCAAGCGCTCGTTTCCTTCCCGGACGCCTTCCCGTTTCAGAATAAGCACGCGTTTCTGGTTGTCCGAGCTGTACACGGATACACAGATAACAGGGTACTCGGCTCTGTGAGGGTCTGGCACTCTCGTAGATACGGGCGAGTAAACCTCTATGTCTATAGCTGCTCTCCGAAACTTAGGCGCAGGATACTCCAACAGCCTTACCCAATCCTCGACAAACTGAAGCTCCTCAACCGTTTCATCCTTGAAAACACCTTTCAGCTGCTCAATAGTTTTCTCGGTTTCTTCCAGAGTTACAGGAACAAGATCTCCGTTTTTCACTTCGTAAATCATTCCCGGCGAAAGTTGCCTATCAAAAATGTAAGATTGATAATACTTGATTCTTGCTTCCCAGACTTTAATGTCTTCAGGCTGGACTGGCGTGTCTGAAACTTCTGGGAAGTCTTCGGGGATGATGTCTCTTATGCAGCCTTGTGGGCGACCGCCGATGGCTAACGGGTCATTGGCGATGATTTTTGTCACTTTCACTGTCCTGTCAAGCAGGGCGTCAAACCGTTCTTCTATCTCGAAATGGTCAAAGCTTTCATGCTTCATTAAACGGTCAATTTTTTTAAGTTCATACGGACGAAGATTCGTGAGGCAGTAGGGCTTGTGTCCTGTATTGTCAGACCAAAAGTAGATTTGCTCGCTTTCCGGCTCGTACAGTTTGAGCACCGCTTTTCTCGAGCGCCCATCATAGGTTGCGGAAACAAAGTATGAAGGCGGCAGGTTTTCAGGTGCCACTGGCGGAAAATCGGGGCGTTTCTTTCTTTTCTCTTTCTTCTCGGTCTCAGGGACGGCTTCAATTTTGTGGGGAGCTCCCTCTTTCGGCTCCTCTGTTTTCGAGGGCTTTTTCTGCACTGGTGAATATTCAAGTAAACTTCTTTGTGCCATTCCGCCTCTCGCCCCTTGGCTACTTCTATAGATACCCCGCAGACTAAAATGTTTACTGAAAATTCAGGTAAACCATCCCTCGGTGGGTGCTGATGCGCTTGCGTGGGTAGGCCCCCTCTATAGTTTTTGCATTGAGCCACTATTAGGATCATAGTAGGCGTCAAATATGATGGTTGGTTTCGTGGAATGTCAGAAGGGGATTTAGGTCTGAAGTATGGCGGGCCCGGCGGGAATTGAACCCGTGACCGACGGATTAAGAGTCCGCTGCTCTGCCTTGCTGAGCTACGGGCCCACCTGTTTCAAAAAAGAAAATCGGTTAATGCATATAGGGCTTACGGTTTTGAATTCTGAAGACTCTGATTACTCGGCTTATTTTAGTATACCTGTTTTGTCGCTAGCTATACCATCAACGCCTTTGTTCTGGGATTCTGTGGTTTCTCGGTTGTCATTTTTATTTTTTCACGATTTCAGCGTTTTCTGCGTTGATGCCGTGCCAGATTATGTTGTAGCCTAGGGCTTGGATGGCGGAGGTGAGGTCTACCTGTTCTGTTTGGGCTATTTTTGTGGCTTCGGTTAGGGAGAGTTTTCCGTTTTTAACTATTTGTTGGTCCAGTTTTTTCCTGAGTTGTTCAAGCTTGTCTTTTCTGATTAAACTGTCTGGTAGCATTGTGTAGTTGCTTGGGGTTTTTTCGGTTAGGGCAGATCTTACGGCTTCGGTGGATACGCCGGTTCTGTTGGCGAATTCTTCGAATTTGATCACTGGCTCAGTGAATGTTACGTTGAGGTTTTTCAGGAACTCTGTTTGTTGGGCGCGGACTTCTTTGTAGGAGTCTTGCAGGTACCTAAGCACGGGAGGTAACGGAATTTTGTTTCGGTAGTAGATTATGTTCAGGCTCTGCTGTTTTTCAAGTTTCGTCAATCTTTCACATGCTAAGCTTTCGTCAACAGCTACCAGCATGCGTTCCTCTGTTTTCTTCAACTTTTCTATTTTCCTCGTGAGGTACTCGGTAGTCCAGAAGCCGACGACTTCCATGTACAGTTTCGCGCCTTCACGTTCAAACGAGAAGTCAGGTATAAGCACATGTTTGCCTGCTATAACCGGTTCCGGTTCCCGCTTCAACTGCCAGCCAGACCCTAACGCTCTGAAACGATCAGCAAAGTTTTCCTCCACGACGCTGTCGTAGGCTTCGACAGCTTGTGTGGTTCCGAACACTGGCGCGTGTTTCCAGCTTTCAAGTTTGAAAGTGTAGATTTCGTTTGTAAACTTCCACAGGATTTTGGCTTCAACCGTCCACTTGGGACTGGAGATTATGGTGGGAAGCAGCTTGGCTATGGCGGTGCCGTAGCGTCTGGTGAGCTTGAAAAGACTCGCGGGACCGTCGATTTTAACCCAGACTTCGTTGTCCTTGTACGCGTCGTAAATCAGCCCCAGCCTTTTGGTTTTGAAAAAGATTTTTTGCCAGTTGCCTGAAACAGTAAATCGGAGTTCCGTGGAGTCAAAAACAAGGGTTTGAGCTAAGCTTAGATTGTATTTTTCAAGCAGTTCCTGCGCGGATACCGGTTTGAACTCCTGCAGGATTAACTCGCTTTCCAAATCCGCGTACATCGCTTCTTCAAGCTCTTCGCAGGACATTTCCAATTGGGCAGCTACGTTTTCAATTATGCTCTTGCGTTGCGCCATGCTCGTCGCTGGCCCAGTTTTTCCTGTTGCTTCGAAGATTTTTCGTCTTAAGACGGCAGGGTCAGCTTGGCTGGTGCATTTGAAAACGCTTCTTCTGTCAAGAAGAAGTGATAAGCCTCTTACGAAGTGATAGTCGTAGCCTTCGTCTTCAAGGCTGTTCGCCACTTTTTTCAGGGTGCTTTTCTTTTCGCCTACGCCGTGCTTGTAAGCTTCTATGAGCTTGTTTGCGACTTGCAGGTTTTCCGCGGATGGCTTGGCGTATCGCGGCTGAATGGTGCCCTTTCTTCTCCACACGGTGAGCAGGTTACTTGGAAGCAACGGCGTTTTTCTCCTCCGTTTTTTGTGTGCGTCTGCGGCTCATTCTAACCTCCAATGTTTCTTTGGAGACTATTTCTACAAGGCGGGCTTTTTTGCCCTCCACTTTCCTGAGAAGCCTGCCGAGCCTCTGAATGTACGCTCTGGTGCTTCCCGTTCCGCTCAGTATGTACCCGATTGTAGCGTCTGGCACGTCTATGCCTTCGTCGAGAACCTGGCTGGTTACGATGGTGTTATAATTTCCTTTTCGAAAGTTCTCCAAGATTTCTCGGCGTTCTTTCTTCGGCGTCAGGTAGGTGATGGCGGGTATGAGGAAACGGCGGCTTATAGCGTACACGAGGTCAGTGTGCAACGTGAAGATGAGCGCTTTTTCCTTCTTGTTCGCCTCAAGCAGTTTGCCTACGACTTTGATTTTTTCTTGACTGTTGAGCGCTGCCTTCAGGGCGCGATTTCGGGCAAGAAGCGCGTCTCGTGCCCTTGGGTCTCTGCCAGTGCGCATTATGAACCTTTGGAAGTCTCTGGGGCTTTTCATCACGATGCGGTTTTCTCTGAGGTAGCTTCTGAAGGTGCCCATCTCTTTGTCGTAGAGTTTCTGCTCTTCGGGGGCGAGTTCCACGTACATTTTCTCGTAAGTGTATGGGGCAAGATGTTTGCCTGCTAGCTCGTCAACCTCAACGTTGAAAACTATGTTTCCTACGAGTCTGGGAAGAAGCTGATGTCTCTCGTCAACTCTTTCGTAGGTCGCGGTTAACCCCATACGATAGGGCGCCGTGTACATCTCGGCGATTTGCATGTAACTCGGTGAGGCAAGATGATGAACCTCGTCGAAAACGATGAACCTAAACCTGTTACCCAAGAACGATGCCTGTAAGTATGCGGAATCATAGGTTGCCACCGTAATCATCCGCACGTTGTTTATCCCTCCGCCGACCGCTCCAGATTCAACGCCAAGACACTCCCTGATTCGGCTTTGCCACTGGTCAATAAGGTCAAGCGTCGGAACCACAATCAACGTCTGTGTTCTCAACACTTCAACCGCTTTCAATGCTATGTAAGTCTTGCCCGCCGCGGTAGGTAACACCAAGACACCTCTGTTCTCATTTCGCCGCCACCTACCCAAGGCCGACTCCTGATAAGAGCGCAACTGAACAGTGCTCTTCAAAGTTTCAAGAGGCGGCAACTGCTGAACCGCATCTTCGAAGGAAATTTGGCTCTCCTCGAAATAAGCTAAAACGTCACGGTAATGAAGCGCCTTAATCCTGAAGCAGCCTACCCGAGGATCCCACTTCCCATACGGAGTACCTACCTCCCCTTTCAACAGAAGAGTGCCCTTGTCAAACCACAGGCGAACCATAAAGAAAAATAGACAAACACTTCTTAATGCTTTTTCTTCA
>JAFGLT010000073.1 GCA_016927895.1 Candidatus Bathyarchaeota archaeon
AAAGCAGACATGATTTTTACGGGGCAGACAGGGTGGATGCAGGGTTGGCCCCACGGCGTGGTGCTTGACGCGATGATAAATGATTTCGTTTCAGGCGGTATTGAAGGTGCCATACTTGATTCTTGGAAAGATGAACAGTCAGAAGTAATAATCATTGAGGGGCAAGGAAGTTTGGTGCATCCATTTTTCCCAGGAGGTTTCGAGATAATGGCGGCTGGGCAGATTCACGGCTTCATCCTACAAGACGCGCCTGGACGCCCTCACCTTGATGGCTTTTCAGGTTTTCCCATGCCTGACCCGGGTAGAGTGATAAGAATCGCCAAGCTGCTGGCTCAACGTCCACTTATAGGCATAGGCTTAAACCACGAAGGACTATCTCTAGAGGAAGTTAAAAAAGCCAAAACAAAACTGGAAAACAGATTCAAGGTACCAGTTGAAGACCCTGTAGTTGACGGGGTCGCAAAAACGGCTGACGCAATCGAAGAGTTATGCAAAAAGTGATTCCATGAACCTTCAGTGTTTCGAGTCTATAGCAGTCTCTGAGCCTATGCTCCGTGGAAACAGTGTAGAAACCAAAATTTCATGCATAAACACTGCAGGAGAACAGCCTTTATTTCCTCTTCGATTCAAATATGAAGAGCCGCCAAGTCAAAAGCAACTTGCCCTTTTACGGTTAGCTTCAGTTATGCCCCTGCTAAATTACGGGCTTTTTACAAGAGAAATCAGGTTGGAATGGCAAGTTAGCAAAGCAGACTTTTCACTTCTAAATGACTTGTTTGACGTTTTCTCCAAAGATATTTTCATCAACAAACTGGTTCGAAAGAAAAACCCATATGTGCTGCCACAATTCATTCCCTCTGCAACCGAGGTAACGGAAGCAAACTCCCGTCCCATGGCAAAAATTGTTTCAGCCAGTATAGTCGAAGACGTTCCAATTTCGTCCGAATTCAATGAAAATGCATGTGGAGTGCTTTCAAGCGGCGGAAAGGAAAGTCTCCTCACTTATGCTATGCTCAAAGAGATAGGTGCTGAAGTTCATTCCCTATACGTAAACGAGAGTGGCGGACACTGGCGAACTGCTCTTCCAGCTTACCGACACTTCAAGGAGAACTATCCCAACACTGCGAGAGTCTGGACTAACGTAGATCGCTTCTACACCTTCATGCTTGACCAAATGAGAATCATCAGGAAGGACCATAGAGAAATCTGGGCGGACACTTATCCTATAAGACTCTGCATTTTTCCAGTCTACGTTTTTCTTCTTCTCCCAATTTTCGCTAATCGAATGATTGGGAATATTTTGATTGGAAGTGAATTTGACGATCCACGGATGTCCTCTTACTTTGAGGGAATCCGACACTTCTTTGGCGTGTACGACCAGACACAAGACTTTGATGTTAGAATGGAGCAATGGTTTTCCAAAAGAATGCCTGGAATGCGCCAATGGAGCGCGGTTCGAACGATATCAGGCATGATTGTGGAGAGGATATTAACCATTAGGTACCCTGAAATGGCGAGGCTTCAAAGGTCTTGCCATAGCTGTCGCTTCAATCACGGCGACTTGTTTCCCTGCGGTAAATGCAGCAAATGTCAAGGCGTTCTACTGTTCCTATTAGCCAACAATGTCGATCCGTCAATCATGGGCTATAGTGAAAAAGACGTTTTGGTACTGCCTGCTCGAATTGCCGAGGGAAACCTCAGACTCGACGAAGATGAAAAAAATTACTCGCTCTTCCTCGCGAAGCTTTTACCCAACTTGAACCAAGAAACGGGTCACATTGAAACAATTCACCTTAACAAACCAACCAGCGACCTGCAACTTTTGCCAGCGCACTTTCGGTCATCCCTGCTTGAAATTCTAACGAAGTACACGAAAGGCTTCTCTGCACTGAAAGGAGAATCATGGGTCGCGATGCCGGAGCCTGCCGAGTTAACTAAAGCTCCTTAACCATTCGTATTGCGTTGTGGGTTCCATTGTGTTCAAACTTGTAGTAGCCTTCAAGTCTTTCTTTGAATGTGTAACCTGCGTTTTTGTATACTTTCAAAGCGGCTTCATTTCCTTCAGAAACCTCCAACTGGGACCAACGCATACCCCTCCGCTTCATATCTATCTCCGCCGCTTTCAGCAGTTTCAAACCTATGCCTCTGTTTTTGAAAGCTGGATCAACATCAATCGTCTCAATGTTGCAAGTTAGACTTCTCTGGCGATAGGTGACTATAAGGAACGCTCTAATTACCCCGTCTTGCTTTTCAACCAAACAATCGCTATCTGCATTTAAAATTAGGTGTTCCAATTGGCGCTTTGAATAACCAACCTTTCCTGGGAAGCATTTCTGTTCTATTTCAACGATAGCGTTGATTTCATTCGCGTTTGCAATGTAAATGCCAGATGGAAGTCTTGACGTCATATTCTCAATTTAATATCGCTTAGGCTTCCTTAAAAACTCTCACGTATAAGTCCTTTTACTAATAAATTGGGGTTCAACACTCTTCCTCGGCGTCACTTTATCCTTTCCAAGGCAGTACTGTCTCATCAAAATAATACACGTTGTTTCTTGGAGTTGTTAGAAGCTGTCTTGTGTGTTTGATTAGAGTAGTGAGGCGAACACATTTAGTGGCCATGAGTAGTAAGGCTTGGCCAAAATTATATCTGTTTGTTCGATTCCCTGTATTGTGCTTATTTGTTCTTTTAATTTGAATAATGCTTCATAGTCTCTTAGGGCTACTATTGGAAACAGGTCATAGTCTCCAAAAATCTCCAGAATTGTTATCAGGTTTGGTATTTGAAGTAACTTGGCGGAGATTTCTGGCACCTTGCTTTTGTTTGCGCTTTTTATAAGTAGATGCGCCAACGCTTTGTATCCAAGTTTATTCAGGTTTACCGTTATTGTGGAGGTTGTTAGCACGTTTCCTCTGAGCTTGTTATATCTTTGTATGACTTTTTTATTTGAAATGTTTAGTTCTTTTGCAATTTTTATGAATGGGGTGCGCGACTTCTGTGAAAGGATCTCGGCGATGTATCTGTCTGTTTCATCGATTTTTGCTTTCTCGAAGTTGGTTTCCTTGGTTTTTTGCAGCGTCTTCCCCTCGGCTTTGCTAGTTGGGTTTGTCAAAACAAGGTTTTCTGGGTGGTCTAAGTGGGATATTTTGCTCCAAATATAGGCGTTTGCGTGTTTTATTAGTGGATTAGCTTCTATGTCTCGCATTGTT
>JAFGLT010000074.1 GCA_016927895.1 Candidatus Bathyarchaeota archaeon
CAATCTCAGCTTTTGCTAGCTCGTTTCCCAAGTAAGCAGCATGGTCAAGCCTAGTTATCAACCCAGTCTCCACGATTTTGGCATACACTGTCTCTGCAGTTTTGCCTTTAATGATGCTGCTTGGCTTGTCCGCCTCGGCAGTGGCAAAGTGGAGTGCCACAATGTTTTCCGCGTTACGATCAACGATGATTCTGAATATGCCTTGCGGGTCCAAAATCGCTGGTTCAGCATCCTCATTAGCCATAGTCACGTGCGCGTCTGCCTCAAGTGTCTTGTCGTATGCTTCTTCATGTTTCCGCTTGTCCTTCAAAACCAACAGGTCAATACCCAAATCCTTCGGAACTGAGCCTCGACGTTTAGCCAGAAACATCATTTTAGCTGCCACTGCTTCTTCTCTAACGGTTCCTTTTGCTTTGCTGCTTTTCTCCGTAGCCAACAGCATGCTTGCATTCACTTCCGCTGATAAACGCGCGAGTAAAGCGTTTATTCCAACAGAGTCAGCATCAAACAATTCGGTAACGTTAGAGACACCAACAAAAAGCGGGACATTAGGGTTTATAACTGCGAAATCGCGGAAAGCAACCATTGACTCCAGCACGTTGGAAGGTTCCAAAATCAAGTCTGCCATAAGCCGTTTCATGCCCAGCCGCGCAGCTTTCTCCATGATTTCCTCCAGAAAACATATGCGGTCTTCAGCTTTTCTGGGGAAGTATCCTTCATGCTGGTTAGTTGGAATAACCACTGCCGCAACGTCAGAGGCAAAAGCAGCCACCTGATCAACGTTTCCCGCGTCAACGCTCAGTATCAGGTCTGCGCCAGCCGCAACCGCTTCCCGTATCTCATCTGGATCAAGCGTGTCAATGCTCACTGGAACATCAACCACTTTTTTCACGGCTTCCACACCCCGTTTCGCATCTGAAGGCCTAGATTCGCCCGCAACCATGCCAACGTCGACTAAGTCAGCGCCCATATTCACGAAGTGCTTCGCTAACCTCTGAATCTCGTCATCCGGCATCAGCGCAGCGTCCACGATTTCCGCCAGCACCCGCATGGGAAAATCTTTGCCTACTGCTAACTTGCCGATTACCATGTTGCCTGGCTTTTCCAGCAAGACCTCTCTGTTTTTCTCAACGGCCTCCAACTCCTGCAAAGCCTTTCGCTGAAGCTCTTCCCTGAGCAGGTCGCACGCAGGAGTCACGGTTGAAAGCTTAACCCGCTCCAAAGCGTCTAAAACCGTGGGCAAGTCAGCGGCATATCTTGGACCCTTAAACGTTGGCGTTCCCACAGAATCCGCGATAACAGCAGAGTCACCTCGCATAAGCCCCGGCACCAGAATTAAGTCGAAGCCTTGGACACCTGCCTTTTTGAGAGCTTTGGCGATTTGTTCAGGAGACAACAATGCGGCGACAGGAATTTTTAACGCGAAAACTTCTGTTTCAACGTTGCTTTCTTTGGCGTAACTTTCCACTGTTTTTTCCGCAAGTAAACCCGTTATCAAGAGAGCTTTCAAACTTAAACCGCCTGCTACCTGGTGACTTTGATGTAGGCGCCTCTGTTGTTTGCTGTTGCAACGAAAACCTGCCCGCCCACACTTTTCCTAAGGAACGCTTTAAGCTTCAACTCGATTTCTTTAGCTTTTTCTTTCTGGGTTACGCCATAGAAAGCTGGTCCCCAAGAGCTTTGCCCTGCACCATACGCGCCAAGTTTCTTCATTAAAGCTATGCCATCCGTGGCTGCTTGGCTGGCGTATGTTCCGCCCTGAACCTCAGCGAAGTAATCGCCAATAACTATTTGTATGTGAGTTAAGGCTTCTCCGAAACTCTCTATGTCATGCTCAACCAGCGCCGGAAGAAGCTTCATCATTGTTAAACGGCACATTTTGGCCGCTTCTTCAGCCTTCATGGGTGACAATGCCCCAAAAGCCCGAGTTTCTTCGTTTTTAGCCAACCCCTTGTTGACGTCTGGGACTGCCACAACGAACCTCCAGTTATGAGGGAACGGTTGACGGAAAATCGTGGCGGGAAACCTTTTTTCACTAGTGCTTTTTCCGCCGTCAACCACGAATCCGCCCTGCTCAAAGATTGTGGTGCCGACGCTAGTTCTTCTTCCTCGTCCCATGACTTCGGCGAGCTCTCGAACTGAAGCTTTAACATCAAACAGTTTTGCAAGCGCTGCAGCTACAGCTAAAGCCATTTGCGTTCCAGAACCTAACCCTGAATGCTCTGGAATTACTTGTTTGACGTTTATACGTGCGCTTGATTTTATGTTGTAGGTTTCAAGAAAGCGTTTAGCAAGCGTTTTCACCTGCTCGGTTTTTTCGCCTGTAACCGTCATTTTTTCTGACTTTTCAGCTTCGAGAACTACGTTTGGGCGGTTTATGCCCACGCCTAATCCTCCAAAAAGGCGCCCTAAATCACCGTTTAAATCTATTAGTCCCAGATGAAGCCTTGCAGGAGTTTTAACGTTAACTTTCACCTTTAGCCCTCCATGAATCAATTCTCTGGTTCAAATCTGCCATGATTTCAGAGTAACGCGAGTTCGGAGCTACACGGTTCACGACATCGTTGCACTCCTTAATCGTTTCCAACAACTTTAAGGCTTGTTCTCGCTTCTCCCTGTCCTCATGATTGATGAAAGCTTCAACGCGTGTCGCATGCACGATAGCTTCAACCGTAGCGAATAATGCACGGCAATAGGCTTTAGGCAAAACGTTTGCCGCTTGGACTAGCTTAACATCACATAAGACTTCGGCTCTTTCAGCATCCAACTGCTTTATGTTGGCGACGGTAACTTCGATATGGGCGTGTGCCGCCTGTAATCTTGGTGCGTCAACGGTTTCTGCCTTTTCAAACCATTCCTGAGGCAACTTGCCATTCGGGTTGGTTTCTTTGAACGATGTCCTGTAAAACAATTCTGCGTCGTAGGTCACGTTTACCACCCCGCATCTCTTCGATTTAAGATTCTTATAAGTCTGGGATGAAGCGTAAATCCTAAGAACCAAGCGTTGCAGGTTCTCCATTGTTACGCCCATAGGTGCAGCGTTAGCCTGCCCATTCACGTTGTACGTAGTAACGATGGTCTCAGCGATTACGCCAAAGGCAAAACCCAAATCAGTAATTCCCGTCATGAAATCCGCTCCTCGCTATCGGCTATGCAACTAGAAACGTAGAAACCAGCGTGTGTGCTCAACGTTAAAGGGCGCTTCATGCTTCATTCGAATGTAACTTTTTACACTCGGCTAATAAACTTTACCTGCTATAAGTTTCAGGCATGTAAGCTAACTTGAAAACATCCGCTCTCGGCGCTTCTACCCTTTATGAAGCTCAAACCAAGCACTCATGTTGTTACCGTTTCGGCTTGCCGCTCAAGTTTCTTCGTCCGACTTCATGCTTACTGTTTCTTTGCGTATGACTAAATAGGGATCCTCTTTTTTCCTCTTAATGTAAACGATGAACACAATTAAAGCCACAAGCACAATTATGAATATGACCATTACAATTCTGCTGCTATTCACTAAACCTTCTGAAACATTAAACTCTCCTTGCAGATTGGTATAAGTTTCGTTAAGCGCATCATAAACAGCCTGAAGCGTATCGTAGCTTGTCTGGAGGCTGTAACGGGTGGAATTAAGCTCGTTGTAATCTGCCTGCAAATTGCCGCTCTTAGTAATCTCCGACCTGTAGTCAGCGTATAGGTTGTTATAATCAACTGAAAGCTCTTCGTACTCGTCGAATAACGTTTCATAAGTTGAGACTTTGTTGTTGTAGTCTGTTATTAGCTGGTTGTGTTCACTGATAAGTGCCGAATAATTGGCTAAGAGGCTGCTGTAGTTAGCCAATAAAATGTCATACTCGTCAAGTCGTGCTTCATAATCTTCTTGGAGACTAGTATAGTTCGCCAACATCTCATAATACAAAACCTGCATTTCACTAAAAGTTGGCTCACTAACGAGCGTAGTATAAAGTGTGGTGGATAAGTCATCTATGCTGCTTGTGTCAACAAAAATGAAACATTGCAATGTCCCATTTGCCTCTTGAGGTAATGGTACTGTGAGATTGTAGCTATGTGGCAGGTCTTTACTAAACGTGTCTTGCGCGCTGAAGATTTCCACCCAACTCGAGTTCACTGAAGCTTTGATAACAGTCGTGAAGTTTTGCAATGTAGTTGTAGCGATTGCAGTTATCGTTATGTTATGTGTTATTGTTGAGTTAGGGCGAGCTTCCTCTGGATAAGTCAAGTAAACAGTGACTCCACCACCGCTAAATGACATCGTTGCGTCAGACGAAGCATCAACACTATATGTCAACGTCGATAACAAAAGTAGTACGCTGAAGAATGCGACTGTTTTTTTGGCTTGCATTGAACTTCCGCTCAAACCTAGTGAGAAAGAGTATTTATCGTTAACTAATCATAAATCAACGTCAAACCCAAAAACAACGCGCGTTTGTTATGCTTTTTCATGAAGATGCCCGTAATTGTCATTTTCTTTTGTGGAGTATGACTGCTACTAATATGATTATTGCTACTGTTATCACCGTTAATATCGCCAGTTCCGTGATAAACTTTTCATTTGTAACGCTTGATTTGAATTCCACCTTTTGAGTCACTTCCGCGAAATGTACCGTAATTGATCCCATTTCGGGTGATGCTTCGTAGCCTGTTGGCGGAGTTACGGAGAAGTTGTAGACGCCGTTCGGCACGTTGAAAACGATAGACTCTGAATTGGAGGTCTGGGTTTGAGTTTTTAAGGTTACGTTCCAGCTTTTTCCCGAAGGCAAGCTTGAGGTAGTGAACACCACAGAGTAAGTTTGCTCGCTTGATGAAGAGCCGAAGGCGTAAAACTGGTGATTATAAGAGCCCACGTAAACCATGCCATTTGCAACGGCAGGCGAAGAAACCACCATATCCCCAGTCGCGTAGCTCCAGACAAGCACCCCATCAGAAGCGTTCAAAGCGTAAGCCTTCCCATCATACGAGCCTACAAACACAACCCCGTCCGCTAAGGCAGGCGAAGAAGCTACATCACCACCAGTAGCGTAACTCCACACCACAGCCCCGTCAGACGCATCCAAAGCATAAACCCTGTCATCCCCTGAACCCACATAAACAACTCCATCCGCTACAGCCGGCGAAGAGGCAACACTTCCCCCCGTCGCATAACTCCACAAGGCAATACCGCTTGAACAGTTCAAAGCGTAAAGTTTCCCGTCATAAGAACCCACGTACACTACACCGTCTGACACAGCAGGAGACGAAATCACCACATCCCCCGTCGTGTAATTCCAAATCACAGCACCATTAGACGCGTTCAAAGCATACACGTTGTAGTCGTTTGAACCTATGTAAACCACGCCGTTCGCAACAGAAGGTGAAGACAGGTGAATCTGATTCCCCGTCGTGTAATTCCACACGAGACCGCCATCAGTAGCATTCAAAGCGTAAATGTTGAAGTCCTCTGAACCCACGTATACTATGCCTTCGGACACAGCTGGCGAAGACACCACAGGGTCACCGGTCTTATAATCCCACAAAAGGTCGCCTGTAGACGCGTTCAGAGCATACACCTTGCCATCATAGGACCCCACGTAAACCTCGCCGTTCGCAACAGCGGGCGCAGACAGCATAATCATGTCTCCAGTCTTGTAGCTCCACACTGGGGCGCTCGAAAAATCATCCAATGGAACAGTGCCAGTAAACGCGTTCAAAGCATAAAGTTTCCCGTCATAGGAACCAACGTAAACCATGCCGCCAACAACAGTCGGCGAAGAATCCACCACACCACCCGTCGTGTACTCCCACACAAGATCACCGTTGGCGGCGTTCAGAGCGTATAATTTTCCATCCCAAGAACCTACGTATACTGTGCCGTTTGCCACTGCTGGCTTAGAGACTATCAAATCCCCTGTGGAGTAGCTCCACACATAATCGCCTGTTGCTGCGTTCAAAGCGTAAATGTTGCTATCGTCTGAACCCACGTATACTATGCCGTCGGAAACCTCTGGCGAAGAAGCTACGCCCGCTCCTGTTGAATAATTCCACATGAGAGCACCAGTGACGGCGTTTAAAGCGTAAATTTTCCCGTCGTACGACCCCACATAAACCACGTTGTTTGCGACGGCAGGCGAAGAAAACACGGGATAACCCGTCGTGTAGTTCCATACGAGCGCTCCGTCAGACGCATTTAACCCGTATATTTTGAAGTCGTCTGAACCTACGTATACTATGCCGTTTGCCACTGCTGGCGTAGACACCACCATATCACCTGTTTTGTAAGTCCACTTTACCTCGCCGTTGGCAGCGTCCAGCGCGTATACCTTGTAGTCCTCAGACCCCACGTAAACTAATCCATTATCCACCACGGGAGAAGACAACATAATCTGGTTCCCAGTCGTGTAGTTCCATACCAACTCGCCCGTAGTAGCGTTGAAAGCGTAAACCTTCCAGTCTTCCGAAGCCACATAAACCATGCCGTCAGAAACAGCAGGCGCAGAATCCACATAGAAACCCGTCGTGTAGTTCCAAAGTAGGTCGCCGTTGGACGCGTTCAAAGAGTAAACGTTATTGTCTTCCGACCCGAAATAGACCCTGCCGTCAGCCACAGCCGCAGAAGGCACCACGTTATTACCTGTTTCATACCTCCATTTTACAGTGCCGTTGGCAGCGTTCAATGCATAAAAACTGTCGTCGTACGAGCCCACATAAACCACGCCGCCAGCCACAACAGGAGAACTCACAGGACCGCCAGTATTGTATCTCCACGCAGTTTGATTCTTCAACGGCGCCGGCGAATTTGAACTACCCGTGTGCATCAAATCGTGGTGAAACATAGGCCAATCGCCCTCCCCAGACTCCATACCCGCAGACTCAGCTTCTCCCGAAAAGAATGCCCAAGAAAAAACTGCGGATACTAACAAAAACGCCAAAAACGCGCAAAGAACCGCTTTAATTCTTGCTCTCCCCATTTTTTTCTGAAATGTTTGCGCCAAGGATAACCCTAGTTGTAAAACAAAATGCAGACTAAACCCCAACCATTTTACCCATCATCTAGTAACTCATCAAATCCATAAAAGCCTTGTTTATTTCATTGCAAGGGCAATTTTTGGCTTGAGATATGTTTTTAAGCATTACACTAACCATCTTCATGGCTGAGGCTTATGTTCTTCAGACAAGTTCAGCAGCACGGCGACAACTTTTCCTACATCATAGCAGATGACAACACACGAGAAGCCGCAGTGGTCGATTCAAGCTTCAACGCAGGAGAAATAATCCGAATTCTACAGGCTGAAAACCTTAAACTAAAATACGTCATTAACACGCACAGCCATTCTGACCATACGGCTGGCAACACGGAACTGCGTTCAACGTTTAAAGCAAAAACTATTGGTCATAAACTCTCAAGAATCAACACAGACATCAAAGTAGACGACGGCGACGTAATTCGGGTAGGCGGTATAGCCTTAAAAATTATCCACACGCCCGGTCACACTCCCGACGGCATATGCTTGTTAGTGGACAACCAGAGACTTTTGACAGGCGATACTCTTTTTGTAGGTGAATGCGGAAGAACAGACATGCCTGGAGGAAGCTCTAAAGAGATGTACAACAGCCTCTTCAACAAAATCCTGAAGCTTGAAGATAATGTGGAAGTGTATCCTGGACATGACTACGGGTCAAAGCCGTCTTCCACGATAGGCGAAGAAAAACGGTCAAACTATACTCTAAAACCACGAAGTCTGCCAGAATTCATCGAATTCATGAGCCAACCCTAAAAACCCTGCCTTCCCCCATTATAATCTTTTAGACTTTTTAACAACCACTTCAGTAAGTTGACCCCGATTTTCTGCTCAAAGGTATATTTACAAAATAACCGATTTTGACGTGTCCTTTAAAAGGGAAAACATGGTTTGAAGGTTACGTTATCCCATTAAACTGCTTAATAAAGGTTCAATCGGAGAAGACATTTTCAAGAATCATGTTTATTTGTGTTCCAACGATTGCATTTGGGGTTTGTTTTTTGTTGGAGTCATGTATTTGAAATATGTATTAAGAAACCAGAAAATTTTTTATTATACTTAACTGAAGATAAAAGGTTCATTAGTATATAGATATAAAATAAGAATTAAGAAACAAGAATCGAGAAGGTCTAAAAACTTATGCCCAAGACTGCACTGCCCAAAAAAACTTCTAGCTTCATCAATAAAAACCAATTGATAAAGCTGAGGTCGAAGGCTAAGCGTGCTGGCGTATGGTTCAGAGCGTTACCGCGGATAGACAGAGTACTTGTAGATTTAACGATAAGAGTTGCAAGCAGCATTCGTAGTGCCACTTTAGCCAAGAACATCTTAGCCGTCACCAAGAA
>JAFGLT010000075.1 GCA_016927895.1 Candidatus Bathyarchaeota archaeon
CATGCGGACAGCAGTTGGTGTGCCGTAGAGTATGGTTATGCCGTGTCTTTCTATCATGTCCCACCAGCGGTCTTGGGCTGGGTAATCGGGGGTTCCTTCAAACAGGAACGCGGTTATGCCCATGCTTAAGGGTGCGTAAACGTTGTATGTGTGACCTGTAATCCAGCCGATGTCGGCTACACACCAGTAAACGTCCTCGTCGTTTGGGTTGAACGCCCATTTGAGAGTCCAGTAAGACCAAACGAGATATCCGCCTGTACCATGCTGGACGCCTTTCGGTTTACCAGTGGTTCCTGAAGTGTAAAGAATGAACAGTGGGTCAGTTGATTTCATGCTTTCTGGTTCAACGTAAGCGTTTACGCCTGCACTTGCAAGAGCGTCACTGTACCATACGTCTCTGCCTTCCGTCATTTGAACAGGTTGACCTGTGTGCTTGACAACGATTACTTTTTCGATGCCAGGCATGCTTGGTAACGCGCGGTCTGCGGTGTCTTTGATAGCAACTGTTTTGCCTCTGCGGAAGGCACCGTCGGCTGTTATGAGGATTTTTGCTCCGCAGTCATTCACACGGTCTGCTAGAGCTTCAGCGCTGAAGCCTGAGAACACTACTGCGTGGACGCCGCCGATTCTCACGGTTGCCAGCAAAGCGATTGGCAATGCGGGGATGACTGGTAAGAAGACTGCAACGCGGTCGCCTTTGTTGACACCGTAGTCCTTTAAGACTTTGGCGAGTTGGTTTACTTCGCAGTATAGTTGGTAGTAAGTGTAAGTTTTTACGTCTCCCATCTCGCCTTCCCAGATGTAGGCAACCTTGTCTTTGCGGTTGCCTTTAACGTGCCGGTCTAGCGCGTTGTAAGAAACGTTTAGTTCTCCGTCAGGGAACCACTTGAAGAACGGAGGGGTAGAATCATCCAGCACTTTGCTGAAAGGCTTGAACCAGTCGATGGATTTTGCCTTTTCAGCCCAGAATGCTTCAGGGTTTTCAAGCGATTTTTTAAATTCTTGTTTCCTTTTTTCTCCAGAAGACACTTTTTCTATACTCGGATAGAATCTTTCGTTAAAGGGTAAACTAGCGTCAGACATGTTTTTGTCATTCCGTAAATTTTACTGTGGAGAGAGTTTAATTCAGAGGATATAAAGTTTTTCAGCCATTTACCGCAAAATAAACGAAGAAATAAGCTGTATTTAGACCACTAAGCAACCAAGCGGTCGTTTTACCATAAGGACGTCAATGAAGTAGTGTTTGCCATACAATTATGGTGCGATTTTTAAGCATAGCTCCCTATAAAGGAGCCAGAGTACAGGACAAGGTGTTTTTTTCTACATGCCATTGTGCGGTTTCTGCGCCGATACGAGTAGACCCCTACAGGTTTCTGAATATAATTCCATTTAGAAGCCTAATAGGCTCCAAATATTATGATTTGTTGAAGAATCGGCTAGGAGAAGATGTGCCATCTATTCTTTTTTGTGGAACAAGTGTTCCTAAGGGAGAGCTAAATAAGAGTTTGGACTATTGTAGATTAACCCTAGTCTAATTCTCTACATCAGAGAAGAAAACGCGAAGCAGGCGAGATGAGCCAAAATGAATAGGATAGCTGTGGCAGTAACACTAGTTGTGGCTATAAGCGTAGCAGCCACTGCCGCATGGTTCTTTCTCAACCAAACAGATACTCTCAATCTAACAAGTACTGTGAGGATTACTGCTTTTTCGGTAGACCCTGAAGGTTGGAAAGATCCTCCCGATTCATGGGCTGCCTGCCTTTTCAATATCACCATTGAGAATACTGGGACGGAGGATATGCAAGGACTTTGGTTAAAAGTTACAATGTTTGGTTTCGGCGAAAATCTTGTGAGACAAAGCAAATCGGGAGCTATTTTGGCTGTAAATGGTGATTTGCAAAGTTTCACGCTTTCTGCAGGAGAAGCCAGAAACTTCCAAGGAGAAATGCATGGCGGAACAACACTGGATAGCCTTCCTAGTCCTGTTGGAGCCGCCTATTTGGCGCAAGTAGTGGTAGGCAGCAGCACTGTGCTGGATGAAGCTGAATGGACTGCCCCAATCGTAACACTCTTAGTCGTTGCGATTACAGTAACACTTGTGGCTGGGATTACCACGGTAATTTACTACAAGAAACACAAACACTAAACAAAAGCATATTTTCCCCACTTTCTCTTTCCACCAAAAACTTATGGCTACATTAAAAGTAAATAGCTCTTTAGTGCCGTCTCATGAATGATAAAAGAAAAAGGTTGAGTCTTTAGCTTGTGGGGCAGATGGGTAGCACGGTTTTTTTGTGTGCTTCGTTCAATACTTCCGCGAATGCTAGGTAGACTGCGCTTAGTCCGCAGATGACGCCTTCGATGCCTGTGAGGTTGCCAAAGGTGAATGCACCGAACAGCGTCGGGTTACTTGTTAAGTCTCTTATTGTCAACATGAAGAACAGAATCGCTAAGCTCATGAACACAAATTGCAAAGCTCGGTTTGTTTTTAGTGTTCCGAAGAACATTGTAAAGGTGAATAGCCCCCACATGAAGAAATACGCTGCCATCGCAGTCTCTGTTGGAGCAGTTAGCCCCGTGAATACAGAGGTAGCAGGCAAGACGAGAAGAAGAACGAGTGACCACCAGAAAAGCCCATACGAAGTGAACGCAACTGTGCCGAAAGTGTTGCCTTTCCTGAACTCCATTATACCCACAATAACTTGCGCCAGTCCACCGTAAGCTAAGCCCATCGCCAATATCATAGTGTCAAGCGGAAATAAGCCAGCATTGTGAAGGTTAAGCAGAACAGTTGTCATTCCGAAACCTAATAACCCCAGGGGGGCAGGATTTGCCAATTTTTCAGCCATACTCTCACGACTTTCAAGTTAAGAATTGCCTCTTTTAGAGGCAGAATATATTAAGCTTTTCTAGCCGATTAACGCCATTTCCAGACTTTTCTTCCGTAGAAAATCTCAGGCAAGATTAGGAAGCCTGCGAAAGAGAACGGCAGAACAAGCAGCCAGTCCGTAAGTTCCAGAGGCGCTGTCCCGAACAAGCCAGTGTAAGGTATTATGACTGTTAGTATAGCAGACAAAACCACTGCTCCAAGCAAGAACTTGTTAGACGTGAAGCTAAGCTTGAAAGCCCCTTTTGTTTCAGAACGGCAGTTCCAGACTATGATTAATTCCTGCAAAGTAGCTTGAACAAAAGCCATAGCCTGAGCCTCACCCAATGGTCTACCCCACACGTAGTATGCCAAATAGAATATCAGCCCAGTGCCTAGAAACTGCGTTACAAACGTAGCCAAAATCGAAGCTATCCTCCCATGCAGTATGCCTTCTTTGGGATCACGTGGAGGCCTCTTCATAACATCGTCTTCCGGTGGGTCCATGGTTAAGGCAAGTGCTGGACCGCCGTCTGTGACCAAGTTTATCCACAGAATCATGCCTGCACTTAGAGGAAGCTCCAACCCTAATAGAGCAAAGCTGCCTATGACAAGCAACTCGTCAAAGTTTGAGCGTAACAGGAAGAAAGAGAACTTCCTGATGTTATCGTAAATGCTTCGCCCTCCCTCAACGGCGTTAACTATCGTAGCGAAGTTGTCATCCGCCAACACAATGTCAGCGGCTTCCCTTGTAACGTCTGTGCCGGTTATACCCATTGCCACACCGATATCTGCTTGCTTAAGCGCCGGCGCGTCGTTGACTCCGTCGCCAGTCATAGCAACGATTTCGCCCTTCTTTTTCAAAGCCTTAACTATGCGAAGCTTGTGCTCAGGCGAAACCCGCGCGTAAACAGAAACTTCGCCTACAACCTTCTCAAACGCCTCATCGCTCAACTCGTCAAGCTCAACGCCTGTAAGAACATTATCGCTGTGCAGCATCCCTAGCTCTTTGGCTATGGCAACAGCGGTTAGCTTGTGGTCTCCAGTTATCATTACTGTCCTTATGCCCGCATCCCGGCATCTAGCGTTAGCTTCCTTCGCTTCAGGCCTTGGAGGATCAATCATGCCTGAAAGACCCACAAACACTAGACCACTCTCGTAGTCTTCCTCGCCGAACTTTTCAACCGCATCAGCGGGCAAATCCTTGTACGCTAATCCAAGAACACGCAGGGCGTCATTCGCCATTTTTTCATTCATAGCCAAGATTTCTTTCTTATCTTCAGCAGCAAGTTTCTTGGCTGTACCATCTTTCAAAATTGAATTGCAGCGTTCTAAAATCATCTCGGGAGCGCCCTTCACGTAAGCAACCAGCTTTCCCTCTGGAGTCTTGTGCACTGTGGTCATACGCTTCCTTTCAGAAGTGAAAGGTACCTCATGAAGACGAGGATACGACGCTTCCACATCTTTTTTCGCTAGTCCCACTTTAGCTGCTGCAACAATAAGCGCGCCTTCAGTGGTATCGCCAAGAACACGTTTACCATCATAACTAGCGTTAGCATTCAACGTGTTAGCCTTCAAAGCCAATTCAAGCTCAGGATTATCCTTTAGTTCGATAGGTTTACCATCAATCAAGAACTCGCCTTTTGGCTCGTAGCCAGCACCTGTAACGTCAAACGTTTTGCCGTTGACGTAAATCTTGCGCACCGTCATTTCGCCCTTGGTTAAGGTTCCCGTCTTGTCTGAACAGATAACCGTTGTAGCGCCCAAAGTTTCTGCGGAAGAGAGCTTCCTCAAAATCGCGTTGCGTTTAGCAAGTTCTCTAGCGCCAAGTGCGAGGGAAACAGTCACAATCGCGGGCAAGCCTTCTGGAACCGCAGACACCGCAAGAGCAATTGAAACTTCAAAAGCATCTAAAACGTTAGCGAGCATGTCAGCGGATTGGGCTACGCCGAGGACAAAGATTTCATACAACTCAAGTGCAAAGATTATGGCGGTAAAGGCAACAATTATTATTCCAAGTTTTTTGGCGAAGCTTTCAAGCTTCTGCTTTAGAGGGCTTTCCTCCACCTCCATGGTTTGAACCAATTCCGCAATCTTGCCGAACTCCGTCTTCATCCCCGTAGCTGTGATTACAGCCTTACCTCTGCCGTAAGTCATGTGGGTAGCCATGAAAACAGAGTTTTTCCTATCCGCGATAGGCGTATCTTCTTTAACTACAGTCAAGTCCTTTGTAACATCTGTCGACTCACCAGTCAAAACGGCTTCGTCAGCCTTCAAATCGACAGTTTCTAGAAGCCTTGCATCCGCGGGAACACGATCACCAGCCTCAAGCAGCACAATGTCGCCAGGCACAATTTCCCGGGCATCTACAATTGTTTCGTTACCGTCTCGAACGACACGAGCTTTAGGAGCGGTTAACTGCTTCATGGCTTCCATGGCTTTTTCCGAACGGTACTCTTGAACAAAACCGACAACTGAGTTGAGAATCACGATGATTGCAATTGTAATAGCGTCAACCGTTTCCCCGATCAGAAAAGAAATTACTGTGGCCACTAAAAGCATAATCACAAAGACATCTTTGAATTGATTGAGGAAAATCTGAAGAGGGGTTACGCCTTTCTTTGCTTTAAGTTCGTTGTAACCGAACTCTTCCAGCCTGCGTTTTGCTTCGCCGCTGTTTAACCCTTGCTGGTCAACCTTTAATTCGCTTAAGACTTGCTCAGTTTTCTTGCTGTGCCACGCGTCAGCCATTGCAACCGCCCATTTTCAACCATTTCAGTTTTTCTATTACTGAGACGCTGTCCCCTTCGGTTAGAGGATGTTAGCTCCATTATCTTAAGGATAAGGGTTATAATACTTTCCCTTTAGGTTTTAGCAAAACAAAGGCTAATAAACAAGTTTGTACAATTTCCCAACTCAATTCAAAATAAACGACGAACAATTAAAGGAGAAGGAAATACCAAAATGCTCGAAATGTTTGAACCATGGTTAATAGCACCAATAGCAGCGTTAATTTCAATTCTAGCTGGACTATACTTTTACCGTTACGTTGACAAACAAGACTCTGGAACAGAACGAATGAAGGAAATCTCTGACGCAATCAAAGAAGGCTCAAAAGCTTTCCTGAAAAGAGAATACACTATACTAGCAATCTTCGTGTTAGTCGTAGGAACCCTCATCGGAATCTTTCTACCCTCACCCATATGGACAAGCGCAAACCCACTCGACAACATAACCTTAACCCTCTCGTACTTCTTCGGCGCGTTCCTATCAGCTTTAGCAGGCTACGTCGGAATGGACATAGCTACAAAGGCAAACACTAAAGCCGCTTACGCAGCACGCGACGGCTTAAACAAAGCGTTCCCAGTAGGATTCCGCGGCGGAGCAGTCATGGGACTCGCAGTAGTCGGTTTTTCACTGTTAGGCATAAGCATCGTTTACTTCATAACCGGCGATGCAGGAGCAGTCCTCGGCTTCAGTTTCGGCGCAAGCGCACTAGCCCTATTCGCCAAAGCAGGAGGGGGAATATTCACAAAAACCGCTGACATAGCCGCAGACCTTGTCGGGAAAGTGGAACTCGGCATCCCTGAAGACGACCCGAGAAACCCAGCAGTAATAGCAGACAACGTAGGCGACAACGTAGGCGACGTCGCGGGCATGGGCGCTGACTTAGCGGACTCTTACATCGCCAGCATCGTAGCCGTAATGATACTTGGTACAGCACTGGGACTCGTTGAAATAGCACTAGTTTTCGCAGGCTTAGGTATATTCGCGTCAATCTTGGGCGCCGCAACCCTGAGAATCGGAGCCAAAGGTAACCCTGGAAAATCGCTTAATATGGGAACCTACGTAACGTGCATAATATTCGGCATACTAACACTGATTGCATCATACTATATTGGGTATGACCTGCGTCTGTGGGGCGCCTCAATAGTAGGCTTAGCAGCTGGAGTCGTAATCGGCACAACCTCAGACTTCTTCACTTCCGAAAGCAAAAGCCCCGTCCTAAACACTGCAGAAGCATCAAAAACTGGAACAGCAACAAACATAATCACAGGCTTCTCTTACGGACTGCAAAGCGTCTTTCCACCACTGATAGGAATAGGCGTAGCAGCAGTAGTCGCCTATTACCTATGCGAACCATTAGGCTCAGGCTACGCCGTATTCGGCATAGGAATGGCTGCAATCGGCATGCTCTCAATCGTAGGACTAATAATCTCCAACGACGCATACGGCCCCATAGTTGACAACTCACGAGGAATCGCTGAACAAGCAGGACTAGGAGACGAAGTAATACGGATAACAGACGAACTTGACGCCGCAGGAAACACAGCTAAAGCCATAACCAAAGGTTTCGCCATAGGCGCAGCTGGCTTAACAGTAATCGCGTTACTCGCCACCTTCCAAAGTGAAGCCATAGCAGCTCTAGTAGAAGCGGGAAAATCACAAGCAGAAATCGCTACACTTGTGAATTTCAACCTTTTAAACCCCAAAGTCATGCTGGGCGCTTTCGTAGGCATAGCTATGCCAGCCTTGTTCTCAGCAATGGTCATGCTCGGAGTTGGACGAAACGCTGAAAGAATGATCAAAGAAGTCCGCAGGCAATTCAAGGAAATCCCAGGCTTAAAAGAAGGAAAAGAAGGAGTAAAACCCGACTACGCACGATGTGTTGACATTGCCACCACAGGAGCTTTACGCGAACTGCTACCTGCAAGCACCGTTACGCTCGGGGTAACATTGGCTGTAGGATTCATAGGCGGAGCCCAAGCGCTAGGCGGATGTCTGGCAGGAGCCATATTCTCAGGCTTGCTGCTGGCGCTTTTAATGTCGAATGCAGGCGGATTATGGGACAATGCGAAAAAATACATTGAAACAGGCGTCCACGGGGGAAAAGGCTCAGACGCACACAAAGCCGCAGTAGTCGGAGACACAGTTGGCGACCCATTCAAGGACACAGCAGGACCCTCACTGAACACAATGATTACAGTAATGTCGCTGGTTGCTTCACTATTCGCCGCACTGATTGTACAGTACAACCTACTAGGCATGCTAGGCCTATAACCATCCACCATTTTCTTTTTTCAAATTTCTTTTCTGCACTTAAGCCTAAAAGAAACTACTCGCCACCAGTAGAACCTTAGGTACTGTTGTTTACAAAGTTTTTCAGATATGTTTGGTGCTCCGGCCGGGATTCGGACCCGGGTCCACGGCTCGAGAGGCCGTTATACTTGACCGGACTATACTACCGGAGCATTTGATGGCAAGAGGGTACTCTAACGGGTTTGGTTTAATAAAAATAGCGGAGTAAAAAAAGGAGTTAGTTGAGGCTTAATAGTCGCCTGCTGGGCCGCCTGGCATTCCGCCGGGTCCGCCGGGTCCTGCTTGTGATTTTGTGGATGCGATTACGTCGTCTATTCTGAGTATCATGGCTGCTGATTCGGCTGCTGATTTTATGGCTTGTTCTTTGACTACTGCAGGTTCGATTACGCCGTTTTCGATGCTGTCTTGGACTTTTCCGTTGAAGACGTTGACACCTATGTATTTGCCTTTTGGTTTTTCGTGTGATGACCTGAGTTCTACAATTATGTCTATGGCTTCTAAGCCTGCGTTTTCCGCTAGGGTTTTCGGTATTATTTCAACTGCGTCTGCGAAGGCTTCTACGGCGAGTTGTTCTCTGCCGCCGACG
>JAFGLT010000076.1 GCA_016927895.1 Candidatus Bathyarchaeota archaeon
GGCGTGATTATGCTTAATGGTTTCGTCGCCTGCGACAGCGGGCAACACGCTTTTTCGTCCGCCGCCGTAACCCGCGTAATAATGGAACCCCACATCGCCCACAAGCACTTTCACGTCTGCCTCAGCGAACGTGCGGTTCAAGTAAACTTTGTTCCCATGCGTTTGGGTCGTGCCCACGTAAACCAAGTCTGCGGCTTTGCAGTCATGGCTAACAGTTTTAACACGCTGAACAACTTCCTCGCCGAGAATCCTGTTTGCTTCCTCAGCTGTCACAGCCCTATGTGTGCCGCAGCCGAAAATCACGGTGATGTTCTCGTCCTGCACGCCTGCAGCGTTCAACTCCGCGAGCACGGGCAAAAGCATTACGTTGCTGGGTGTTTGCCTTGTGGCGTCATCCACTACTATCGCTACTTTATGTTCTGGCTTGGCGATTTCGCTTAGTCTTTTAGTGCCAATAGGCTCTTTTAATGCCATCTCCACTTCCGCTTGGGCATCGGCTGCGCTTGTTTTTTCTTTGGGTTGGATGGAACCTAGAAAGTTTCGGGCTGGGACCCTGACGCAAACGTCTGTTTTTCCGTAGGGAAGCCAAACATCTACCATTCGGCATCACATGGTATATTAAAAGAAAGTCGTCGAAAGCCACTATTAAGCCTTTATCAAACAACTGCCTTTCTCGCGCAGCAGAAAAAATTGTGGTTTCCCTGATTCACAGTGCAGTTTGACAGTTAACTGTTGAATTCAGGGAAAAACACGTGCAGTGACACTATCAGCGCTTAGAATGTTAAGGTGGTCTTAGGTAGATGCGCAGTTGCCCTTTTGAAACTTGAAGATCTATTCTGTCAATTGAAGTGCAACATTTGGATGCTGGTCCAACTGCTGAGATAGCGAGAACGTTTCGGAATGATGATTTTGCGCCAAGCAATTCTTTAGCTGCTTCTTTCGTCAACTCGACTTCTAAATGAGTTACTTTCCAGTCTTCTCCGTCGATAATCACGTCTTTGACCTTGCCTACTTTAAAGCTTTCAACGAAGACTTCTTTTTCAACTAGCTCGTCTATTTTCATGCAATCGCCCTCCAGTAAACACTGTATTTTGGTCGTGGGTTTATATAGGTTTCCGAACCCTCAGAAGGCAGCCTTAACAGAACGGTGCCGTTTACCCCTATTACAGACAACATAAATTCTATATGCCACCTCACAAATCTAAAAGAGAAACATACTTGCCGCGTGAAACCAATGGACATCATCACGATAATATTTATCGCGGTTGGTTTGGCGATGGACGCGTTTGCTGTTTCAATAGCAAATGGCATGTCGTCAAGAAGCCAGAAACGGAAAAACGCGTTGATTGTAGCTTTGTTTTTCGGAACGTTTCAGATGCTTATGCCCGTGGTCGGCTGGCTGGCAGGCATCACGATGGCAGAGCTGATTATGGAAGTTGACCATTGGATAGCCTTCGGTCTCTTAGCTTTCATCGGTTTAAAGATGATTTATGATTCTTCGAAAAAGGAAAGCGGTATAGAAGGAAGCAAGCTTCGAGTGCACATGCTACTAACGTTAGCTGTTGCCACCAGCATTGACGCGTTAATGGTAGGTTTGAGTTTTGCTTTTCTCCAGACATCACTTGTAACGCCCATAATCGTCATTGGCGTGGTAACGTTTTCCCTTTCGTTTGTAGGCTTTTTGTTTGGCAATGTTATCGGGAAGCTTTTCGGGAACAAAATCAAAGCAGTAGGCGGAATCATACTGATAGCCATCGGTATAAAGATGCTTTTTGAGCACTTGGCTTAGCGGTCACGGTTAAGCACACCTTTGGCACGGCTGGAGCAGGGTTAGTTGTCTTGTTCTTTCCGCAGTTTAACGGGTGGAAAAGCCGTGATGTTTAGAGTTGCAGAGGCGATTTTGATTTTTTCGTGCTTTTCGATTTCCGCCAGAATCATTCGGCCCAATTTATCGTGCAAAACTCGTCTATGTCTGACTTCAGACATGTATCTGATGGCGAAGGTTATCCAGTTGTCAGTCAGCGTCAAGAAGATGGCAGGTTCAAGCGACCTTTTTGTGAAGTAGTATTTCCCTTCTATGTCCACAATTCTTTTCTCTGCATTTTCGCTTATCTGCTTCGTTTCCTTCTTTACCAAGTTAAGAATTACAGTATTCGCCTCGTTCCAGTTGCTGTCATACGTAATCGGGATATTTATTTCATCCCAAATAAAGTCAAAGTCTCTAGTGTAGTTCTGTATGGTTCCAGCTAAAATCACGCCGTTCGGCACGATTGTCAATCTGCCTGTCACTTGGTCTCCTGCGACCCACTCGCGTGTTTCCATAAGCGTGGTGTAGAGCAAGCCAATGTCTATTACGTCTCCGAATTTCTGGTTTATTTCTATTCTGTCTCCAACACGGTAAATTCCGTTTATGACTATCATTATGCCACCTATGAAATTCTTGAAAATATCCTGAAGGGCAATTGCCACGCCTGCTCCGACTAACCCGAAAGCGATTAGAATGTTCTGAGCTTCAACTATCCATATGCTGGCGAAGGCAAGCGCGAAAGTGGCAAGGCTTAAAATCGAGATAACCTTTCTCAGCGAGTACCTTGTTTTAGACTCTTTGATTCTCTTTGTGACTAACTCTTCAAATAAAACCTCAAAAAAGAAGTAAGTCACAGTAAGTGCTAAACAACTATAGAACCCCCTTTCCAGATACGCGTCCGGATACCTGAAATTAGCAAACCCCAGCAGCACAGAGCCAACTATCAGGGACGACAAAATGATTAGTCTCGAAC
>JAFGLT010000077.1 GCA_016927895.1 Candidatus Bathyarchaeota archaeon
AAACTTATATGGCAATTGTGTTTTGTTGTTGTGCGCATTAAAGGAGGCTATCTTTGATTTGTCAGCACCTGCACAAGCTGGCGGGGTACCAGTTCTAGTATTAAAGGAAGGTTCAAACAGGTCTCGCGGAAGAGAAGCACAACACGCAAACATAACCGCTGCGAAAGTCGTGGCTGAAAGCGTGAGAAGCGCCTTAGGACCTAAAGGCATGGATAAAATGCTAGTTGACAGCTTCGGCGACGTAACAATAACAAGCGACGGTCGCACAATCTTGGATGAAATGGACATTCAACATCCAGCAGCCAAGATGCTGGTCGAAGTGGCCAAAACACAGGATAACGAAGCAGGCGACGGAACAACGTCCGCCGTAATAATAGCAGGCGAACTTTTAAACAAAGCTGAAGAGCTAATAGACAAAAACATACACCCAACAATTATAATTGACGGCTACAAAAAAGCCGCAGAAAAAGCGCTGGAAACCCTTGAGAAAATAGCCATACCAGTGGATTTAAAGAAGCAGGATTACCTAAAGAAAGCCGCCGTAACGTCTATGGCAAGTAAGGTCGTGGCCGACCACAAAGAATACTTAGCCGACATAGCGGTCAAAGCAATGCTCGGAGTTGCAGAAAAAGAAGGCGACACATACAAAGTTGACGTTGAAGACGTCAAAGTTGAAAAGAAAACCGGCGAATCCCTCCGGGACACAAGACTGATAAACGGCATAGTTCTGGACAAAGAAATTGCTCATTCCGGAATGCCCAAACGGGTAGAAAAAGCCAAGATTGTACTACTCGATACTTCTTTAGAAGTTGAAAAGACCGAGTACGACGCGAAAATCAACATTGAAACCCCGGACCAGATTGAAGCGTTTCTCAATCAAGAAGAATCCATGCTTAAAAACATGGTTGATAAAATTGTAGCGGCAGGTGCAAACGTTGTCATATGCCAAAAAGGCATAGACGACATGGTGCAGCACTTCCTTGCGAGAAAAGGGATAGTTGCGATTCGAAGAGCGAAAAAGTCCGATATGGAAAAATTGGCAAAAGCTACCGGCGGAAAAATAGTAACCAAGCTGGACGATATCGCGTCTAAAGACCTTGGATACGCAGCCCTTGTAGAAGAACGCAGAATCGCAGACGACAAAATGACCTTCATCGAAGGCTGCAAACACCCAAAGGCAGTAACGCTTTTGATACGAGGCGGAACAAACCGCATGACCGCAGAAGCAGAACGCTCAATACATGATGCTTTATGTGTAATCGAAGACATACTTGAAGAGCCAAAAGTCGTAGCAGGAGGCAGCGCTCCAGAAATCGAAATGGCTCGTACACTAAAGATGTACGCAGAAACTTTGCCGGGTAGAGAACAGCTTGCGGTCAAAATCTTTGCAGACGCCTTAGAGGCTGTAGCGATAACACTTACTGAAAACGCTGGGTTAGACCCAATTGACATACTTTCAGACCTGAGGTCGAGACATGAAAAAGGCCAAACGTGGGCGGGCATAGAAGTCTTAGAAGGAAAAGTCCAAGACATGTCAAAAAGGGGCGTTTTCGAGCCTATTACGGTTAAAAAGCAGATAATTAAATCAGCAACCGAAGCGGCTTCTATGATTCTTAAAATCGACGATGTAATTGCTGCCAGTAAAATGAAAGCACCTCCAATGCCACCAGGAGGAGCTCCTGGCGGAATGTATCCAGGCGCTGGAGAGTATTAAAACACGTCTCAAAAAGAAAAAATATCTGTAGGTCCTCCGAAAATAACGAGGTTCGAGAAGGCAAGAATAGTGGGAGCTAGGGCTCTTCAGATTTCTATGGGCGCACCGATACTAATAGAGACTGAAGAAACATATTCAAACCCGATTGACATAGCCTTGACAGAACTTGAAAGCGGCATCTTGCCAATCACAATTAGAAGAACCCTTCCAGACGGAACATTTCAGGACATTCCGATGAAGTGGCTCCTCAAATAAAGTTAACCTGAGAACCTCTAATTTTCTTTGCCTCTTCAAGAGTAGAACAGATTCCGTTCCAGTGTGCACCCTGCCAATAAATGTGCCCACACTTTATGCATTTCCAAAATTCGCTGTAATAAATGAATGTGTTTTTTTCGACTTTACCTGCAACATTCTCCTTGGGCGTTAACCGAATTTCAGCATTGCATCTTGGACAGCGAGAACGGTTCAGGTCTATCGTCAAAGGAAAGTCAAAGCGCTCAGCAAGGTCTGCTAGCTTTTCAGCTTCTGTTCGGCCTTCCACATAGAAGGCATCGATACCTTTTGAAGTAGCGCGCTGATAAAGTTCTAAATCTCTTGTGAGGAGAATCCGCTGCTCTTTCTCAGCCGCCGCAATCAACTCAGCATCCTCAAATTTTGTTGAGTACGTGACATCCTGTCCCAACATGCGGAGCCATCTGGTGAGTTTTCCTAGCATCCCATCCGCGATAAATTTCACGTGTGGCCTCCTCGAATTATTTCGCAGCTTCCAGCTTTCGCCACAATCTCCTGTTCATCCATGACTAATTGACCGTTAACGAAGGTTTTCACGGGGCAGCCTTGTACTTCCCAGCCGTCAAAAGGAGAGAATTTAGCTTTAGAATGGAATTTTAAAGCATTAATCTTGAACTTCCGTTTGAAATCTACAATAATTAAATCAGCTTTTTTTCCTTGCTCCAAGCCGCCGCGGTCTTTTAAGTTGAAAAGTTCCGCGGGTTTTTCTGAAAGCAGGTGAACCAATTGTCCCAGTGAAATCCTGTTCTTTCTAATCATCGTCAACATGAGAGGAAGAGTTGTTTCAAGACCAGGCACGCCAACTTTAACGTCCCAAACGCTGCCAGCGGACTTCTCGCTTAAAGCGTGAGGTGCATGGTCTGAACCTAACACGTCAACCCAACCGTCAGCAATGCCTTTCCAAAGCGCCTCAATGTTGCTTTCTCCGCGAAGAGGAGGCATAATCGTTAACATCAAGCCATAGTGCTCGTAATCAGCGTTTGACAGTAAAAGATGGTGGGGAGTAACTTCGCAGGTTACGGTTCTTCCGGATTTTTTCGCCTCAACCACGGCGTTTAAGCCCTTTTGAGTTGTCATGTGACAAAAATGTAATCGTACATCAATTTGCGCGCTTAGCGCCAGCAGGCGTTCGACTGCTTTTAGTTCAACACGTTCTGAATGCGCTTTCAGGAAGGCATCGGCATCATGGCGATTGGCGTGCTTAAGCCTTTCTTCGTTAGCCATCAACAACGCTTTGTCTTCAGCATGTACCGCAATGGGAACACCTAGTTTACCTACTTTTCTGAACGCTTCTTGCAAGGCTTCATCGTCGTCAATGTTTAATCCGCCAACTTGGCGAGCCATAAAGAGCTTGAAGCCCACTGCTCCCTGAGCGACGATGCTGCCGACTTCTCCCAAGTCTCTTGGGAATTCTGAGTAAAAACCAATGTTAACTAGATTTCTGTTTTCTGCGATTCGCATTCGATTCTTCAATGTTTCCGTGCTCATGGTCACGGGGGCATTGTTTGGCATGTCCAAAACTGTGGTTATTCCGCCCGTTGCCGCGGCGGCGGTTCCAGTGTAAAAATCTTCTTCGTAAGCTTTTCCTTCATCACGAAGGTGTACGTGAACATCGATCAAACCTGGGAGAACAAGCATGTTCCCCAGATTTGTTTTCTCGTCAGCATTGGGCATCTGCGCTTCTTTGCCGATTTTGAAGAGTCTTCCGTTTTCTATGGCTATGCTGCAGTCAACTATTTCATTGTTCAAGTACGCCTTGGCGTTTGTTAAAACGGAATCAACAATCAAGTTAAACGCGCTCTCATGTGAATAACGAGTGGGAAAGCTAATTAAAGTTTATTTTAGTCCAAACAGTCTGCTGTAATGCGGATTGCGCTTTAGGTTTCTATTTCTATGCGGCAGTCTTCGCACAAGTTTTGCCCATCAACGGTTTTCAAGTTTTCTGAGAACACTCCGCATCGGTCACAGTATCCAGAGAGAGGTTTTTCCTCATCTTCGGTTTCCTCCGCTTGTGCGGCATCTTCAAGGCGCGTTCTCTCTTGAATTATCTCTATGAGCTCAGGCATAACGCCCAGAATGTCTCTGCTTGAAATTACTCCTACAAGATTGTCTTTGTAAACTACTCCGAGTCGCCTGATGTCCAGACGGCTCATTCTCCTCGCGGCTTCGCTTATCGTTGCTTCCGGTTGTATCGTGACTAAAGGAGAGGTCATAATTTCCTTCGCTTTTATGGCATCAGGCATAAGATTCCTTGCTAGAACCCGTATCACTAGGTCGCGTTCGGTTATTATACCAACAGGTTTTCCTGCTTTGTTGGAGATTATAACGCAGCCTAAATCGTTTTCGTCCATGAGAGTAGCAACTTTGTTTGAAGTTTCATCTTCACCTAACTTTACAACTGGACTGCTCATGACATCTTTGACAACCATTCTTGTTCTTAATCCAATGTCAGACATTGCTTTTAGACTCCCAAACAGTTTCTGATAAGTCTTGGTTTCCAATTGTGAAAGTAGTAATCGCACATTTAAGAGTTGCTAACTACAGTATTGCAAAAACACTGTTGACAGAGGCGTCATGCAAGTTTTATTAATATGTGGAGGAACAGCATAATCCAAGAGGAACCGGGAATGTTTAGAACAAACGCGGATAAACTTGTGAAGATTTCAGTTGTGGGTGAAGTAGCTAGCCCAGTTATCGGAAAATCAGTTTACAGAGTCTCGCCCACGGGCACTCCGACGATTTTGCCGGGAGTAGGTGGAATAACGTACAATCTCAGAGTCGGAGACCTAGCATGCGGCTGGGAAGCTGACCATGTAGAGCCATGTGTTAGCGTGGAAAACAAAGAAAATGATCCGCGGTATGGCCAGGGAGCCAACGCCGCCTTCAATGTGCTTTCATGCATTGGAAACCAAGCAATTGTGGTCACCGGTGACGCGAAAGGAAGCAAAGGTGTTGTCACCGGCAAGCACGGCGGGATAGAACACGTACTCGTTGATTTTCAACCAGAAACTTTAGAGAAACTCATGTTGGGCGACAAGATTCTCGTGAAAGCCTTTGGTTTAGGCTTGAAGCTCACCGACTTTTCTGATGTAAAAGTGATGAATATGGACCCGTTTTTTTTGGAGACTTTAGATCCGAAACCAAACGGCGAGAAACTTGAGGTTCCTGTAACTCACATGATTCCTGCAACCATTATGGGTTCAGGGTTAGGAGCAAGCCAGACACATTCAGGAGATTATGACATCCAGCTTTTCGATGAAAATGTCATAGAACAGTATGGACTGGAGGATTTGAGGCTTGGAGATTTGGTAGCTATAATTGACGCGGACCATTCATTCGGCAGAATTTATCGGCAAGGAGCCATTTCCGTTGGCATAGTCGTCCACACCAATTGTGTCACAGCAGGACACGGACCCGGAGTCACAAGCCTACTAACTTCGCCATCAGGGAAAATAATACCAAAAATTGATTCGAAAGCTAACATCGCTTGTCTATTAAAGTTACGAGCAGATATATAAAGCAGTAATTTTACTATTTGCGTATAAAAAGCCAAGAGGTCAAAAGTAATGCCATTTAAAAGAAAAAGCCGAGGAAGATCAAAAGGAAGCAAAGGAAGCAGCGGTCTCGTACAATGCGTCGGTTGCGGACAGATGGTGCCGCGTGACAAAGCAAAGAAGTCTACACGCAGAGTGTCCTTTGTCGAGCCTCAATTGGCAAAGGAGCTACGACAGAAAGGCACATACATGTCCTCGTGGGTAGACACAAAATATTATTGTATTTCATGCGCAGTACATCGAGGAATCGTGAAGGTTAGAGCCGAAAACGAAAGACGGTCGCGTTACAGAAGAAAACGCTAGCCTTTCAGACTATTACTCTTTTTCTTTAATGCGCTGTAAACGTGCAGTCCTCTTTGCAGAACCGTAAAGTTTGAGAGCACGGCAAGCAGTATTATGCCGACGTTAAAGGCTTGAATCCAGAACATCGCGGCAATACTCGCGACTGACAAAATCAGCATGCGTTCAGCCCTTTCAGCTATGCCTATGGACTCCATCTTTATCTCTGCCGCTTCGGCCCTCGCTCGACTATAACTTACCATCATGGAACCTACTAAAGCAGCTAGCCCCCACACGGGACTGCACAGCTCGCCGATTATCAAGCCGACATAAACAGCGGCGTCAGCGTACCTATCCAGAAGGGAATCCAGAAAGCCTCCGAACACGCTCGTCTGCTGATAAATCCTAGCGATGACACCATCAAGCGCGTCACAGAATCCCGATGCCAAAAATAGAATCGTGGCCAAAAGAATCCACAAAGGCCGACTTTGCGCTACTGCATACGTGAAAGCTGAAAGCAACGCCAAAGTCAAGCCTATGAGGCTTACAATGTTTGGGGTTAACCCTATTTTGTGCGCGGCTTTTGCTTCTAAAGTCAGCATGTTTTGAACTTTTTTCTTTAGTTTCGTCAGCAATTTCAGTTCTCTACTTGGTATGTTAAAGCTTATTATTTAAGCTGGACTGCAATATGGGTTGCGTTTTTAACCATGCGAAAATGCTGTTCGCGAGAAGTCATTAATAGTTTATGCTAAATCCCCAAAATGCCGGCGTTCAGATTGGTTGCTTAGCAATTTTTTGGTTAGCTGGGTGTTCTGTAAGCTGACTTATAAGTAAGATGTTGGTTTATGTAGGGCAGTAACGTTCTGTCGCAGAGGGAAACTTAGATGGCAACGTTACACAAAAGAAACACAAAAAGGAGTGGAAAAAATGACTGAAAATGCGGATGTTGTATTCGTCGGAAATAAACCTCCAATGAGTTATGTGCTGGCAATCATAACAAGTCTCTCTTCTGGGAACTCGAAGGAAATAACATTGAAAGCTCGTGGCCAAGCAATAACTACAGCAGTTGACGTGGCTGAAATAACCAGAAACCGGTTCATCAAGGACTTGAAAGTGACCAAGATAGCCATAGGAACAGCAGAGATGCCACCAAGAGAAGGCGAAAACAAATCCAGAATGGTTTCGACAATGGAAATCACGATGAGCAAAGAGTAAACCAGAACGGAGCACAGCTAGCAACAAAAACATTTCAAACTTTCTTTTATTTTTTGAGCTGCCAATGAGACTTTTTAGCGCTTAGGTTTTTTTGATGGCATAGCTCATCGCAAGATTAATAGCTTAAGGAATTTCAAAGTAGAGTTAGCCCCGTGAGAAATATGTTAGACATTAAACTTATCCGTGAAAATCCTGAGTATGTAAAAAATAACCTCATGAAAAGAGGGGACCCCGAAAACAGCAAAATGTTGGATACAATAGTTGCTGTAGACAGGGAATGGCGGCATAAATTGACAAAACTGAACGACCTTCGCCACGAAAGAAAAATGCTGACCGCTGAGGTTGGCAAGCTGAAAAAAGCGGGGAAAGACGCCAGCAGCAAAGTTGAAAAAGCAAAAGCTCTTGATTCTGAAATCACAGGCATCCAAGCAGAAGTAGCCAGTGCAGAAGAGAAAACAGGTGATTACCTTATGCGTCTTCCTAATCTGCTGCACGATACCGTCCCTGTCGGTAATGATGAAAGCGGCAATGTTCAAGTTAGAAGTTGGGGTATCATACCCAAATTTGACTTCGCCATCAAAAATCACATAGACTTAGGCTTGAACTTGGATATAATTGATATTGAGAGAGCTGGAAAAGTTACTGGTTCCCGTTTTTTCTACTTAAAGAGGGCTGGCGTGCTTTTGGATATGGCTTTGATGAGTTTTGCTTTGGAAGAAATTACGAAGAAAGGATATTTGCCTGTAGAGCCACCGTACTTGATGAGGAGAGAGCCATATGAAGGCGTCACGGCCCTAGGCGATTTCGAAGAAGTTCTGTACAAAATTGAGAGCGAAGACTTGTATTTGATAGCAACTTCGGAGCATCCAATGGCTGCAATGTTTATGAATGAAGTTTTGAAAGAAGAGGAGTTGCCTCTTAAACTCGCAGGCATAAGTGCATGTTTCAGAAAAGAGGCTGGGGCTCACGGCAAAGACACGCGTGGGATGTTTCGAACGCACCAGTTTAACAAGATAGAACAGTTTATCTTCTGCAAGCCTGAGGAATCTTGGCAGCTTCATGAAGAGCTTCTTCGTAATGCGGAGGATCTTGTTCAAAAGCTTGGTTTGCCTTACCGCGTGGTTAACGTATGCACGGGCGACATTGGAACCGTGGCAGCCAAGAAATATGACATTGAAGTGTGGATGCCTGCTCAAAACGCGTACAGAGAAGTCGTTTCATGCAGCAACTGCACAGATTACCAAGCCAGAAGACTAGGTATTCGTTACAGGGAAAAGGAAGGGGCACCTCCAAAAGGGTTTTTGCATACTTTGAATTCGACCGCTATAGCCACCGGTAGAACCATTGTTGCGATACTGGAAAACTTTCAGCAAGAAGACGGCACAATTGTTGTTCCAAAAGTTCTGAGAAAGTACATGCAAGACATTGAGAAGATAAACTTGGAACGGTAAACCTTTTAATATTGCCTTGAGATTGTTGATGGCACGTTCGGAGGATAAACTTGTCTTCGAAATCTAAACGCTTACGCGATAAATGGAGAGGAAAAACCTGGTATATGGTAGTGGCGCCGCCGTTCTTTGGTAACGTGGAGTTAGGCTCATTACCAGCGGAAAACCCAGAACAACTTATTGGAAGAGTTGTCGAAGCAACACTTTACGACATCACCAGCGACTTTTCTCATCAATACTTAAAGATGTTTTTCCAGATAAACGAGCTCGACGGAAAAACCGCTCACACTTTATTCAAGGGGCACGAGTATTCCCGTGACTATTTGCGAAGTTTGGTGAGGAGAAGGACGACAAAGGTTGACGGGCTTTTCAATCTCATCACAAAAGACGGGTATAAAATGAGGGTCGCAGTTTCCGCTCTCACGCTTTCGCGGATAAAAACATCTCAGGAAAAACTCATTCGGGACATGATGGCGAAAACTGTTAACGAAAAAGCCGCTGTGTTGACGCTGGATCAGTTTGTTCAAGAAATGGTTCTTGGAAAAATAGCTTCAGACGTTTATAATAAAGCAAAGAAAGTGGCGCCGCTAAGGCATGTTGGTATCAGAAAGTCTAAACTAGTAGCTCAACCCGCTCAAGTACCAGTTCAAGAAGTACAGACAGCAGTGCAGTAAGGCAGAGCTTTTCCGCTTCAGATTCCTCGTTTTTAATAATTCTTCTTGTGTTTTTTAGGGCGAAATATCTTTAGAGGTGAATAAGCTTGTTTAGGAAACAGGAGGAAGTGAATGGTTGACACGTGCAGGTGTTCATGAAAAAGGAAAATTTTCTGTTTCAGACTTGATAAACAACGCTAGGAGAAGCAGTGACTGCGAAAAGACTGGGGCAATGGCTCTGTTTATTGGCGTGGCTCGCGGCGAGACTCTGGAAGGAGAAAAAGTTCAGAAGCTCAAGCTGGAAGCCTACGAGGAAAAAGCTAACGAGGTTCTCGGCAATATTTGTGATGATTTGTCTAAGAAGCCAGGTGTAGTTGACGTTCAGATTCACCATTTGCTCGGAGAATTTAACGTTGGAGAAGATATAGTGTATGTTTTAGTGGCTGGTTCCCACAGAACAGATGTTTTTCCGGTTTTGCGGGAAGCTGTGGAGCGGTATAAGAGTGAAGCGCCTGTATTCAAAAAGGAATATATTGTTGATGCGAAAGGTTCAGCAAGTGAGTACTGGGTTTCAGAGAAAGAGAGCCAAAAACAATAGGCATACCTCTTGCTCTGTCTAGTATTGTGGGCGGTTAGTCAGACGGAAGCTTCTTGAAGCGCTTTGAGCATAAGTGTTCCGAGTGGGAGCTATGATTACAGCATTAGCGGGTGGAGTGGGAGCGGCAAGGTTTCTCACTGGGCTTGTGAGGCTTGTTGAAGGAAAAGACTTGTCGGTAATTGTGAATACGGGTGATGACATTGAGTTGTTTGGTTTACACATATCGCCAGATGTTGATATTGTCACGTACACTTTGGCAGGGATTGTTGATGACGAGAAGGGGTGGGGAGTCAGGGGAGACACGTTTCGCTGTCTTGAAGCTATTAAAAAGTTCGGCGGTGAAGCATGGTTTAACCTTGGCGATAGGGATCTTGCTACGCACATGTTCAGAACAGCGCTTCTGAAAAACGGGTTCAAACTATCCGAAGTTACCACACAGGTCAGCCACGCTTTGGGACTTGATGTGGCAATCTTGCCCATGACGGATGATAAGTTTGAAACCAGAATTGTGACTGAATCTGGTTCTGTTCACTTTCAAGAGTACCTCGTTAAGAGGGGAGCGGAAGATGAAGTGTTAGGCGTCGAGTTTGTCGGCGTTGAGAAGGCGAAACCTGCAGCAGGCGTGGTGAAATCTATCATGGAATCCCAGTTGGTGGTGATTTGCCCAAGCAACCCAATAGTCAGCATAGGTACGATATTAGCAGTGAAAGGAATCAGAGATGCGCTTAGATTCACAAATGCGAAGAAAGTAGCGATAAGCCCTATAGTTGCTGGTGCGCCTATCAAAGGTCCAGCGGACAAGTTGCTGCGTGGTTTAGATTTGGAAGTTTCCGCGTATTCGGTGGCTAAGCTCTACTCGGATTTTCTTGACACGTTTATTCTTGACACTGCCGATTCTGCGGAGAGAGGTAGAATAGAGAAGCTTGGGGTTGAAGTGAAAGTTGCTAACACGATAATGAAGAGTTTGAAAGATAAGACCGAGTTGGCGCGGACTGTTCTTGAAGCTTGACTGAGAGCTTTTTTTGAGCTTAGCTTCTAAATAGGCTAAATTGTAGTCTATATACTATTGCCGAAGGCTAAATAAACTGGAAGCAGGGAATGGTTTCCACAGTTGCGGTTAATAAGGAAGGGTTATATGTTAACTATCCCCAAATAGGTTAAAAGGAGATGTAATCTGTGGAAAGAAGAAGCTATAATTGGTTTGAAAAACGCCGTAAAACAAAAGGGTTAGAACTTGCTCACGAGCAGATCTCGAAAGCTTTTGAAACAGTGACTTGGCTTCATAAGGCAACTAAAAGTTTTTCGGAAGGAAACTTTCAGGAAGCCAAGCAGCATATTGAAAACCTGTATAAGGCTGAGGAAGAAGTTGACAAGTTACGGACAGACGTTTTCATGGAACTTTCCAAGGGTATTGCTCTCGTGGCTGATTACCGTGAAGACCTGTTGCACGTGGTGAAAAGGCTGGACACTTTGGCAGATCACACTAAAGATGCAGCAAGGTGTCTGGAGATGCTAACCGAAGCAAAAATTCCAAAAGAATTGTGCGAGAAAACGGTTTTCATGACATCAAAGCTTGTAGAAACAGCTCAAACATTACGCAACAGCATTGAAAAGATTTCAGCTAATCCTGCTGAAGCTATAGAACAAGCTAAACAAGTTGGAGAAATTGAGCATATACTTGATGAAGAGTATCTTAGGGCTAAAAGCTTGTTTGTCAAGTACGGCACGGAAATCAATTGTGGAGCTATGGTAATCTTTGATGATTTAATCGAATTCGTTGAACACGCTGCGGACATGTGTGCTGACACAGCAGACTACATACTTGTGCTCTCAAGCAGAGAATAAATGATAACTCTACACCAACACGTTTTCCTTTTCTTTTTCCAACAAGTCATAGTGCTCTGAAAAGACAATAGCCCTTGTATATAGGGGTATAGACAAAAGATCATGCATCAGTTACGCTTGTTAGAGTGTAGGCATTAATCAGCAAGCAAACTGAAAAGGCAAACACAAGAGAATCTTACTTCACAAGCTCTCTTTTCTTCCATCTGAGATTCTTGCTCTTGCACTTTCTACATTTTAATGCAGTTGCAGCGTTTCTTACTCCGCAGTCCCTGCAAATCTTCATGTACAGCCTATGCTTTTGTGCAATGGACTTCTTAATCGGATCTAATACTGGCATTTTGTGGCCCTCTATTTTGATGCTAAGACTCAGATGCTTTTCTGTCAAATATATCTTTTGTCTCAAAACCATGACTAAATCCCCTTTGTAGAATAGTGACAAGGCTTTTACCACCTTTATAACCTGTTTGACAAGCGGTTGGCTCCATTAGACACTCAATGGAACTATTTCACTAAGCCACAACGCACAACAGGCCTGCTAATTTAGACGAAGCAACGGTTAAAAACTCGAGAGCACACAGAAATCTTTAGATAGCTAAACACTCTCTGGTAACACTAATGCCAGCCTCAAAATTTCCATCCAGAAAGTTCGTCTCCGTTGACCCAAGCAAA